>PCSG01000083.1:3647-9036 GCA_002772195.1 Desulfobacterales bacterium CG23_combo_of_CG06-09_8_20_14_all_51_8
TGGTATCAACCCTGTCAGGGCTCCACGGGCGACGCGCAAGATCCTGGTACAGGAGGCATCGGGCTGGCCCTTCAGACCAGTTCGGAAAACGCCATCAAATTGCAACTGGGCGGAATTTTTGAAACAGATTACCGGTATTACGCCGAATCCGAGCGGGCGGACAACCGGTTTCTCGTCCGCCGGGCCCAAATGGAGGTTTCGGCATGGATCCGGCCTTGGCTGAAGCTGAACATGGAATACGAATTCAAAAGCGACATGATTGATCATTTAATGGACACCTATGCGCAAATCTCATTCGGGTCGCATTACCTGAAAGTGGGTCATTTTAAAAAACCCTTCAGCCTTGAAGTCGAAAACGGGGTCGAATCCATTTATTTTGCGGAACGATCCATGGGAAAATTTCTGTCACCAGGCCGGGATGTCGGGGCGATGTTCCGCGGATCGTTTGCCGATGATCGCATTCACTATGCCGCGGGTCTGTTTAACGCCGATGGCGAAGATGTCGAAAGCCGGGGAGACGGCAATGATACCCCGGAAGCGGCGGCCCGGATCATATTTGCCCCGTTTGCGCAGTCCACAACAGAAAGGTTGAAATATTTTCAATTCGGCGCATCCGGAACCTATGCCGAAATCAACCTGGACAACCTGGATTTCGAAGTCAAATCCACCGGCATGATCGACACCAGCCGCAATATCTATGTGCTGACCCATGACACCAAGTTCGGTGTATTGCAGGATGCCGACGACCGCTGGCGAATGGGCGCTGAAGCCGCATGGGCCTGGAAGTCTCTGGCCTGTCAGGCGGAATATATCCGGCTCACTTACACGTCGTTGGAGCCGGTGGGCAGACCGGCTCAGGATGCTGATTTTGATTCATACTACCTCAGCCTGCTCTATTTTCTGACCGGCGAACATCCGGTATTTCACAAAGGGATCATGGCGCCGGTGAATCCGGAAAAACCTTTCCGCCCGTCAACCGGTGACTATGGCGCATTCGCTGTTTCCGCCCGCTATGATCATTTTGAGGGGGACGAAGACTGGATTACTCCCGGGGCCTATATTTCCGTTAGAGAGGCCGACAGTCTCAGCCTGGCCTTGAACTGGATCCTGATGCCCATGCAACGGGTCCTTCTGGATTACACCTACACCGACCTGTCCGACCCGATCCGCGTGCGAGTTCACCCGGATGGATCAATCGATTACATTGACAAAGAAAACGTCATCACGCTGCGATACAGCATCGATTTCTAAAAATAGCATATCATTTTAACTCATTTAAAAAAGGAGGACCGGTAAAAATGAAACAAAAACTGTTTTTAATTCTGGCGATGGTATTGATCTCTGCCACGGCTGCAACGGCCGCCTATCACCATGAGGGCGAAAAAGACGCGGACAAATTTCTGTCCACTTATCCGGACGCTGCGGGAACCAAGCTGGATAATTGCGCCCTGTGTCACGGCGGCGGCCAGTATGAAAGTAAAGGGAGCATGGTCTCCCTGGGAAGCTGCCAGTGGTGTCATTATTCCTATGGATACGACGGGGCCGGAGAAATTGAAGACACCATCAATACCTACTGCGCTGATTATAAAACTGCGGGCCGGAATACAGCCGCCGTGACCGCAATCGATGCCATGGACTCGGATGGCGACGGATACACGAATAGCGATGAAATCGCCGCAGGCACCTTTCCCGGCAACGAAAATGATCATCCGGGGTTGACCCCGGCGCCATCCCGGGTTTATACTAAGGCGCAGCTGGAAGCCATGCCCCAGCATACAGAGTTTTTATTGATGTGCGGTTCCCGTTCAGATGATGAATATACGCAATATACAGGCGTTCCCATTAAAGACTTGCTGGATGATGCCGGGATACTGCCATCGGCAACAGGCATCACCGTGTTCGCACCGGACGGATGGGCCCAGTACCACCCTTTAAATTATGATTCAGACATCGAAATGTATCATGTTTACGGAAATATGCCCGGAGAGTCCTATCAGTATCCCCCTGCCACCTATTACTATGATACTGAAGCGGATCTTAATTTGAATACGGAATATGGCTGGTGTGACTACAGCGCCCCCTCCTGCTCAGGTCGGTCAAATGGCGATGCCATTTTTGTGGAAAACGGACTCAAGGCGATACTGGCTTATAAACGAGAGGGGGCATATCTCGATCCAGGTGTTTTAACTGATGAAAACAAACTGGACGGCGAAGGGCCTTTCCGCGTGGTTGTACCCCAGAAAAACGTGACCGCCCCGGATCAGTCCAGCAAAGCCGACAATCAGGACGTCATCTGGCCCTATAACTACGACTGGGACCACAATGCCGGCGCCTGTTCACGATCCGCCACCATCATCCGTGTGGAACCCTTGCCTGAAGGCACCACTGATATCGATGTGCTGGAAGCCGGATGGGCATACGTGGATCAGGAAAAAATCGTTATTTATGGCGCTATAGCTGAAAGCATAACCCTAACTTGGTACCAGGATGCGGATGGAGACGGATATTCAAATGAAACAACACTTCAATCTGCCAATCGTCCCGCTGAAAATTATTACCTCTCTTCAGAATTAATCGCCATCTCAGGCGATTGCAATGACAATGATGCCACAATTAATCCTGGCGCAGATGAAGTGTGCGATGATGGCAAGGATAATAACTGCAACGGCACCATTGATGAAGGATGTCCGCAAAATAATTCGCCAGATGACGACGACAGTTGTTTTATTCGCTCGGTTTTACAATAGGCCCCCGGCAACGTTATATAAAAAAGACAATTCAATCCACATAAAGGCGCATCGGCCGCAAAGCCGCGGGTTCACATAAAAAATTTTGCTTTGCACGCTGATGCGCCTTTTTTACCTATGATAAAGGAGGACCCATGAAACGTTTGTTCTTTTTGACCATGATCTGGCTGGCATCCATTTCCTATGGATATGCCGAAGGCCCGACCCTCATGATGGCCACCACCACCAGCACTGAAAGCACCGGGCTTCTGGACTATCTGGCGCCCCATTTTGAAAAAGACACCGGCATCACCCTCAAATGGGTGGCCGTGGGAACCGGCAAAGCCCTTGAATACGGAAAAAACTGCGACGTGGACGTACTTCTGGTGCATGCGCCGGCCGCTGAAATGGAATACGTGAATCAGGGCTATGGCATCGACCGGAAGGAAGTCATGTACAATGATTTTATCATCATCGGACCGGAATCCGACCCGGCGGCCATCAAAAATCTGAGCGCCCGGGAAGCCCTCGCCGCCATCCGCGCCCTCAAAGCAAATTTCATCAGCCGGGGGGACCAGTCCGGGACCCACAAAATGGAGCTGTCCCTCTGGAAAGAGGCCGGCATCCCGACTCCGGACAAGGATTCTTGGTACATTCAAGCTGGCCAAGGCATGTTGATGACGATTAACATGGCGGCTGAAAAAAATGGATATACCCTGACGGACAGAGGAACGTATATTACATACGAAAAGACAATGAACGGCGCTCCGCCCCTGAAAATCTTAGTGGCGAACGACTCCCGGCTGTTTAACCAGTACAGCGTGATTATCGTCAATCCTAAAAATTGCCCCCAGGTGAAACCGGGTCCGGCAAAAGAGTTCAGCGACTGGATCACGGGCAAAGGCGCTCAGGCCCTGATCGGAAATTACATGTTTCAGGGGAAAGCCCTGTTTATGCCAAACGCCGGAAAATAAATGGATTATATCGCAAACGGATTTTTCGAGGCCTTCCATCTGCTGCTCGATGGGGACCCGGAAACCTTTTCGGCCATCTGGATCACCCTGCAGGTTTCCGGCTATGCCATGGCGGCAAGCCTGATGATGGGCGTGCCTCTGGGCTTTTTTCTCGGATTCTATGAATTTGCCGGGAAAAGACAGTTGCGGGTCTTTGTGGACACGATGCTGTCCTTGCCCACCGTGTTCATCGGCTTGATGGTGTATGTCCTGCTCTCGAAAAGAGGCCCCTTGGGAGAATGGGACCTTCTTTTCACCCCGGAAGGCATCGCCATCGGGCTGACCATTCTGGCCCTGCCCATCATCATCGCCCTCACCGCCACCGCCGTTGAAAGCGCGGAAAAAGACTTGATCCTTACGCTTCTTTCCCTGGGCGCGAACCAGCGGCAGATGCTCCTGACCACCTTATGGGAAACGCGGTTCGGGCTGATCGCCGCCGGCATTACCGCTTACGGCCGGGTCATGACGGAAGTGGGCATCTCCATGATGGTGGGCGGCAACATCAAATGGCATACCCGCACCATTACCACGGCCATCGCCCTGGAAACCAACAAGGGCGCTTTTTCAACGGGCGTAGCACTAGGCATCGTCCTGCTGCTCATCGCCCTGTTTGTAAACATTTCCGTATCTTTTTTAAGAAGGAAATAACGTGTCGCCCCCGGTTTACAAAATCAAAAACCTGAAACATTGCTACCATCAGGACGCGGTGGTTCTGGACATTGCGGATCTCACCGTTGCCGCATCCCGGGTGATCGGACTTTACGGTCCCAACGGCAGCGGCAAATCCACTCTTTTAAAAATTCTCGGATTTATCGAAAAACCTACCGCCGGAGAAATTCTTTTCAACGGCCAAGCCGTAACACCGTTCTCCCAGGAAATGCGGCTGAAAACCGTATTTCTTCCCCAAAAACCCTATCTGCTCAAGCGATCCGTTTATAAGAACCTGCTTTACGGACTCGCCATCCGCAAAGGCACCCATGATCACCGGAACAGAATCCAGGAAGCCCTGGCCATGGCAGGACTGTCTTTTGACAAATTCGCCCGCAGGCAATGGAACGATCTGTCCGGCGGAGAAATGCAAAGAGTGGCCCTTGCCGCAAG
The DNA here is from genome assembly GCA_002772195.1 of Desulfobacterales bacterium CG23_combo_of_CG06-09_8_20_14_all_51_8. Lineage (GTDB taxonomy): Bacteria > Desulfobacterota > Desulfobacteria > Desulfobacterales > Desulfosalsimonadaceae > SURF-3. Next base: position 8,488 of record PCSG01000083.1, read on the forward strand.
ATTTATCCTGAAGCCCGAAATCCTGCTGCTGGACGAACCCACCTCCAGTCTGGACATCCGAAGTCTTCATCTGATAAAAAAAGCTGTGCTGATTGCCAGCCGCGAGTGGAAAGCCACCTGCATCATTGCAAGCCATGACAGAAACTGGCTGGATGAAGTCTGTGACGAGGTGCTCTATCTGTTTGACGGGAAATTATTTCCGTCGGAAAATGACGTTAAACATTACCTGCGGCATATGATTCCCCCGAATCCTGATGAACGCGGGCCGGAACTGTGACCGGCCCGACAAGGAGGATCTATCCATGAAAAAAATGCTTTCCACCAAAGAAGTCGCCGAATTTCTGGGGATAAACGAAAAAATGGTGTATTCCCTGATTTCCGAAAAAGGCCTGCCCGCGACCAAAGTGACGGGCAAGTGGCTGTTTCCGGTTCACTTGGTGGAGCAATGGCTCGAAGCCAACACCATCAACTATCCGGAACCCCTGCGCCAGCTTCCCCCCTATGACGGACTGCTCATCATCACCGGTAGCAACGATCTGCTGCTGGACA
>PCSG01000083.1:9185-12050 GCA_002772195.1 Desulfobacterales bacterium CG23_combo_of_CG06-09_8_20_14_all_51_8
ACAATTTTGATTCCGCGGGCCGGGAATTCGACCGCATGCCGGTCATCGTCAATTTCTGCGGCCGGGAACAGGGATTTCTGCTGGAACGAGGCAACCCGAAAGAAATCACCTCCATCAAAGACATCTGTCAGCCCGGCATCCGGGTGGTCAACCGGTCCCTTTCCACCGGCACCCGACTGCTGTTTGATCGGGAACTTCATCAAAACGGCATCGAAGCCAAATCCGTCGCCGGCTATGACCACGAAGTCAACAGCCACATGGAAGTGGGCCTGGAAGTGCTGTCCGGCCGCTCCCATTTCGGCCCGGGCATCCGGCCTGTGGCCGCACTCCTCAACCTGGACTTCATTCCCCTTCGCTGGGAACGCTATGATCTCTTGATCACCAAAGAGCGTTTTTTTGACAAAGGAGTTCAGTCATTTATTGGATTGCTTCAGGAGAACGACTTCAAACAAATCGCCGCATCCATCGAAGGCTATGATGTTTCCTTCAGCGGCAAGATCGTTTATCCGCAGGAAACCGGCACATTAAGTCCATCCGCGATATGACCGATTATTTTGTCGCCAATTTTACCGACTACCTGGATATGATGAAAAATATGCGGCTCCGGATGCATTTGAACAGGCCCTGAGACGGGCGGAAGAGATATTAAAAACGTGATTCACCGATGACGGGCTTCTTCTCATTTTTAGGTTGTGTATTGATCTCCAATCATGGGATTATAAGCGAAACGAAAAATTTTCGATCATTGGACACGATCTTTTGAAAAGGAGAACCCATCTACATGATGAAGCGGTTTATTGATGAATATAAAGGCAAGCCATTTGATCTGATCATTATCGGCGGCGGGATTACCGGCGCAGCGGTCGCCTATGATGCCGCCGCAAGGGGGTTTGGCGTGGCTCTGGTGGAAAAAAAAGATTACGGTTGGGCCACGTCCGCAGCCACGTCAAAGCTCATCCATGGGGGACTCCGGTACCTCCAGAATGTGGAACTATCCCTGGTCCGGGAATCGTTGCAGGAACGGCTGATTCTTGAAAATATCGCCGGAAATCTGGTTTACCCGATCGAGTTCCTGGTGCCCGGGTACAAAGACACCAAACGCAACAAATGGATTCTTCGGGCCGGGCTGACGCTCTATGACATTCTCTCCTACGACCGTAACCGGACCTGGGATAAAAGCAAACATATTCCCCATCACAGTTGGCTTTCCAAATCCGAAATCATGAAAATGGAGCCTGAAGTGCGAGCCCAAGGCATGACCGGCGGCTCCATTTACTATGACTGCCAGAGCCTCTACCCCGAGCGCCTGACCCTGGCCTTTATCAAATCCGCTGGCCGCCACGGGGCTGAAATATCCAATTACGCGAAGGTGGTGGATTTTCTGCATTCAGAAGACCGCAAAATCGAAGGGGTGCGGATTGAAGATGGCTTGTCCGGTAAAACGATCGAAATCAAAGGGTCTCTGGTGGTCAACTGCGCCGGACCATGGGCCGATATTGTTTTAAATCTTGCCGACCGCTCCGGAAATTCAAAGCACCACATCAAACGGTCCGAAGGGATTCATATTCTGACAAAAAAATTTAAAACCCGGCATGCGGTGGTGATGTGGACGCCATCCGGCCGGCATTTCTTCACCATTCCCTGGCGGGGATATCAACTGACCGGGACCACGGACACGGATTATGAAGGCAACCCGGATGATTACAAAGTCAGCAGAAAAAGCATCGAAGGGTTGATCAAAGACACCAATGATTCCATCGGGGACGGCAACTTGACATACGACGACGTGGCATATGCCTGGGGCGGTCTGCGGCCCCTGGTGGACGACCAGACCGAAGGCACCTATGAATCCTCCCGCAAATACGAAATTTACGATAATGCCGCAGACGGTTATGACGGCCTGATCACCGTGGAAGGCGGGAAATATACCACCAGCCGGCACCTGGCGGAAAGCGTCATGGAAATGGTGGGAAAAAAGCTCCACCGGCCCCCGGAAAAAGCCGCCACGGATAAAGCCTTTCTGGCGGGATGTGAAATCCGGGACATGGCATCATTCATGGGGGGATTAAAAAAAGCGTATGCGGATTTCGACTCGATGACGATTGAATTTGTGGGAAGAAATTACGGCACGGAAAGCAAATCTGTTTTTGATCTGGCGCGGCAGCACTCGAAACTCAAGGAAATCATCTGCGAAGACGGTCAAATCATGTCCTCAGTGGTTTACGCCATTCGCGAAGAATCCGCCAAAACCCTGACCGATATTCTTTTGAGAAGAACCGGGGTCGGCAATATCGGGCACCCCGGTAAAAATATGCTCGAAAAAATCGCAGCGGTTGCCGCAAAGGAACTGGGCTGGGATGCGTCAAGAATCGACCGGGAGGTGACCCAGGCCGACGCAGTTCTCACCCTGCCCTGAATTTAGATTCCAGCAGAGGCCAAGCAAAAAGGGAGAACCTGTTTTCACAGGTTCTCCCTTTTCTATTCTCACAGGATAGATAATCCCATCTGTCTATGGTGCCAGACTGATCACGGTTACCCGGCTGCCGTCTCCCGCCGCCAGTGCATCGGCGCCATAAGCGGCATCTGGAATGATATGATCTTCAAATCCGCCGGCAGTAACATCCGCTGTCAAAAACGTCAGAAACGCCATCCATTCCTTAATTTCCTGAACTCCATCCGTGCCCGATTCTCTGTCCAGACGGTAATCCAGCATATCGGCCAGGGTAATGGGCGCGCCTTCGTTGTTTACGGGTATGATAGGCAGCCCCAGGGCTCCCAGCAGGGCCTGAAGTTCGTCGCTCTGGACCATCAGGAAAAGGTAAATATCAAACACGCACGGATAAAGGGTTGCGTCATCGATCTCTG
>PCSG01000083.1:12077-14274 GCA_002772195.1 Desulfobacterales bacterium CG23_combo_of_CG06-09_8_20_14_all_51_8
GGCCGTTATAAACTTTCACCGACCCCGGCACCACCTGATACGCTCCCGAAGCGTCAAAATGCGCGTACTGAATACCGGACACATTCAGGTAATAATCCGTGTGCAGGTTGCTCAGTCCATAATGCAGAGCCAACATATTCGGATCGCCGGAAGCCAAAAGCCCGGCCATGAAAGCGCTGTCCTGGGACGCGGATACATAGGCGTTCAACTGGCACATATTTTTCAGATGAGCACCGCTTAAGTTGACCTGCATGAGGGGATATCCCGGCACATCCTGCTGGGCCGGATCCATGGTCACCCCCAAAGGCAGCACGCTGTACAAGTCGGCAAACGTCACCTGCTGGCCGAACGCAAATCCGTCGCGGACCACCCCGTTGGCGGCAATCCCGATGCCCCCCGGCGTGCCTGACAGCATATACCGCAGGGAATCCGCCGCCAGGTTGCCCATGCCGGTTTCCCCGGCACCCGCGGGCTTGCCCAGGTTGTCCGAGCCGGACCCGGCGATGACAGTATTGATTTCAAGACCGAGCTCCTGACCCAGGACTTCATTTATTCCCGTGTCGATCATGGCCATGGAATTATTCATGGACAGGTCGCCGGGGATGCCGTCATTAATGGCGTGGTTGGTGAGAATCGCATCCGTGACGCCGGATCCTATTTCCACCGTCACATCCATCTGGGCCAGATTCGTCCCGTAAGCGCCGGCGCAGAAAATCCGGGTGTTGTTCACGGTCACAACATCCGGGGTCATCTCATGTTCATGGCCGGCGGCAATAATATCAATGCCGGTGACGTTTTGGGCAAGCGCCACATCATCACCGCCGGGCGCGCCGTCAGGATCGGTTATGCCGGAATGGGAAAGGGCCACCACAATGTGCGCACCCAGGTCATTTCTCAAATAATCCACCTGACTTTGGATAAAGGCAAAATCATGATCAAAAATCACCGGCGGCGTCAGAGGCGCGTCACTATCCGCCTTAGGTCCCAGCAGGCCGATAATTCCGACCTTCAGGCCGTTGTCCAGGGTTTTGACCATCATATCTTGAATCACACCGCCGGCCACGGAAGCTTCAAGGTCGTCATCGCCTGTTCCTGTAACCCCGTCTGTTTTCATATTGGTAGCAATAATGGGCACTGTAAACCCTTCCCCGTCATCCCCCAATGCATTGTTTAAAATCATGGCAAGTCCCGCCGGGCCATAATCAAATTCATGATTGCCGATGGTCACAGCGTCATAATTCATAAACTCCATAAAATAAAACGCCGCCGGCGTATCCCCCAGGGTGAGGTCGTAAACCGTGCCCATGAGAAAATCACCGGAATCCACCAGCAGAGACGGAACTCCCCGGCCTGCGGCATCCAGGCGGACCTGGGCGATTTTCGATGTCAGCCGGCTATACCCGCCCTGGGTCTGATCGCTGCCGCCGGTGCCGGAATTGTCAATATCATCCGTCGGGCTGTAGGTCAAAAAGGCACCGGTGCCGGTGGCCCGGTGATGCACATCCGTGGTCTGGATCAATGTGAACGAAACCATATCGCCATCTGAAAGCACGGGCGGTCGGGCGTCATCAGATTTGCTGTGATGGGAATCACTGCATCCCCACAGCCCTGTGAGCACGATCATTGAAAATATGAGCACAAATCGTTTTTTCATAAAAATCCTCCTCGATTTTTTCCCATCCAATTAAAATGCGAATTCAAACCCAATTTAATCCATGATCCTTCCTGTGAATCTTTTATATCATGATAAAAAGCAAAATTCACTAATTCTTATGAAGAATTATTAAAGGGAATAAAATGATTTCAGATTGATAAAAAATTCTAAGCAGCGTATGAAGTAATTTAATATCGTTTTATCAGCCTTTCGTTCATGGGTGCCCGGCCGCCTGAGCTTTTCGCCGGGTTGGAAACTCAAGAAAAAGCATATGGAAGCACATGGAAAATATTTTACTGCAAAGCGTGTAATTATCGGTGAAATAATAAAAAGAAATCTTAAAAGCATCCCTTTGATGCAACCATCACCCGTGATAGCGCAATAAAATTTATGGCGAACGACCCGCACATCAATCCGAACCGCCCCCAGTGGCGCACGAGCGCCGGTTTTCTGCTTGCCGCCATCGGATCCGCCGTCGGCCTGGGTAATATCTGGCGCTTCCCCTATGTCGCCTATAAAAACGGAGGCGGCGCGTTTCTCATT
>PCSG01000187.1:0-9359 GCA_002772195.1 Desulfobacterales bacterium CG23_combo_of_CG06-09_8_20_14_all_51_8
CCATTCCATGATAAACAGGGATTCACCGGCATGACCGGGAAGGATCTTTTGCAGGGGAATAAAATAATTAAATCCCAGGGAGTAGGCCAGATAGTCTGTTTTTTCCGTATCATAGGGGAATGTCAGATCCTGGGGCCGGGTGGTGTCCTGTTTGACAAAACTGCTTTTGTTCGGGGAATAGGCCGCTTCCGCCTGAAACGTGAAATCCCCCCGGGCGAATGAGGCATCCGCCCCCAGGTAATCCACAATAAAATACTCGGGCTGGACCAGAATCGACACCGGCTGGTTTTCAATCAGCACCGTCGAAAAAGGGACCAGCACCGGGGAATGGTCCGGGCCGTGGTATCCGGAAAAGGAAAAATCCACCCCTTCCCGGGTAGCGGCGAGACGCGCCCCGTATCCGAAATTTTTACTATTGGCGTCCATGGGATCATCATCGCCGAAAATCAGGGGGTACGACCCTTCCACCTCTTTCACAGCCCAGAAATTGCCGGTGTCCGGATACGGGGATGCCGTGTGCACCGGCACAAAAACCGTCTCCACGGTAAACCCCTTGAGAAAAAATAGACCGGAAACAGACGGCACCCCCAGGGCCACCTGGTCCTCGTCCTTAAACAAAAGCTCCCGGAAATCGCTGGGATTAAAATACGACGTAGCATTTATAAAATCCGCGGTCCCCCATCCGTAAATCTGATTGCCGGCCCGAAGCCTGAATTTCTTGCGGGTGACGTTGTAATAGAGCTCCCGGAAAATGACTTCGCTGGACTCTCCGGATATGCGGAGGTTTCGGCAGGTATTGCTTTCCGATGAATACTGATAATCATCGCCGATGGTGTCATTAAGAAAGGTGGGGAAAAAATAGAGGCCGGTCAGAGAGAACAGATAGTCGTCCGCCGTTCCATACTGGAACTCAAACAGGGCGCTGACTTCGTTTTTTTTCCAGGCATCCTCGAGATGCTTTTCGCGGTCGGTTTGAATGATGTTTTCAAAGGCGGCTTCCATCCGCCAGGTAAAGGCTGATCCAGGCGGCTCTTCTGCCTTTTTTCCAGAGTCAACCGAGGCCTCCCAGTCTTCTTCAAACTCTCCGGCGTCTTGGGCGCCGGTATCAGATTCCGCAGGGTCCGATGTGAAAGTGTCCTCGGTTTCAGATTCTTCAACAAACGCTGCTTCATCCCCGGCAAACGCGGAAACCGGGGCAAAAATACCGCTTCCCGCTACCGCGCACCCGATAAAGATCAAGACAGACACCAGCCGGGTGCCGGAAAAAAAACGATTTATGAACCGTAACATTTTTGGGAGCAACATCCGGTCCTGTTTTGCTAAAAGGCGGTCAGTTAGGTGGCGGTCAATTTCATGACGGTCTGAAATTTACTAAAGCGCTTCCTTCCGGAAAACCGCGCTGTCAATGTCAATGTTATATTTCAAGCCTTTGAGAATCAGCTCGGTCTTTCCCTTGCCGTCCGCCAGCTCCATTTTCATTTTGTGCGGCGTCAGTATACCATCAATTTCCTTGATTTCATAGTTTTCTAAAAATTTATGGAATTCGCCGTCCTTGTAAAAATCCACCCGGACCACAAAATAATCGGATTTTCGGACATAAAACACGACCTTGTCATAAATTTTATCCCCGACCTGTTTGACTCCTTCCACCTTGTAGCAGTCTTCGCCGACGGCCGGCCCCTCGCCCAGAAGCTCATATTTGTAATCATCGATATCAATGGACGTCAGGTCCTCATAGTAAAAATGGGAATTGACAAAAGGCTTGTCCCGGCCGGACGACACAATCCGTTTAACTTTTCCGGAAGAAAGCGTCAGCCACTGGTCATCGTCAGCCACCTTATGAGAATGGGTCAACAGCTTGATCTGGGTGGGCCGGATAAATTCAATCAGGGCCTTGTCCTCATCATTTTCAAACTGCTTCATCTGGAGCAGAAATTCCTTTTCCTGAACCTCCCCGCCCTTGTGAATGAGCATCAGAATCTTGCTCTTGGCGCTTTGGGGTTCCGGCAAGGCATCGCTTTTTTCCATGATCTCCCGTCCGGTTAATGCAAACACCGACTGGCAGAAAAACAAGCTGATCAAACAAACAAACATCAATTTTTTCATGGCAGCGCTCCTTTGACGCATAAAAATATCCGAAAAGATTCCACTGGAAACAATAACCCTATCCGTTTTTCTTCACAACAATGGGAGTCAACGGTTCTATGACGATTTCCACCGGCTCTGTCTCCTTCTGAGCCAGCCTGATCTTAGTAAATTTAATGGCCGAAGGCAAGACAAGAAGTGCTCCGACAGTTGTGGCCGCCATGGTGACATCCATTAAAATACCAAACAGCACCAGAGGCTTGAACGTGGACAAAATCATCACCGAAAACCCGAAAATAAGTGCAAGAGAAGTAAAAATAATGGCTTTCCCAGCAGATTCCAGGGTTTTTTGAATCGCTTCATCCAGATCCCCGACCTGTTGCCGGCAATGCCGGAACGTATTTAAAAAATGAATGGTGTCATCCACGCCGATGCCGATGGTGATGGCGGCGATAATGGAGGTGGCGATATCCAGATTGATGCCCAGCCACCCCATAAGGCCGAAATTAAACATCACCGCAACGCTCATGGGGATCATGGACAGTAAGGCCACTTTGAAATTCTTAAAAAGGATGAAGACCATCAGACCGATGGCCACCAGGGACAGGAGAAGGCTCTGGACCTGTCCGCCGACGATATAATCCACGCTGGTGATCACCATGCGGGGATGACCGGTGATTTTATAAGAGTATTCCGGCGGCAGGGTCCGATCTAAATAATTGGAAATTTTAATAAAAATTCTTTTTAAACTGGCGGTTCCCAGGAGGCCGTTCCCGTCCTGACCCAGCCGCGTGAGTACATTGCAGGTTCTAAACGCAGGGCACACGAACGGCTCAAACTCATCCACCCGGCCATCTGAGTTGAGATCGTCATCCGAGTAGATTTCCAGATAATCCTGAATTTCTTCATTGGTGGCCGGCCTCTCGAAAAACTTCGGATCATCATTGTTCATGGCCATGTGCATGGTTTTGATAAAATCGGAAAACGCATCGGTTCTGCCGACGCATAAATCCGCGTTCTCTTCGCACGTCAGCCAGGTGCGCAAACCCTCTATCGTGGATAAAAATTTTCTGTTTTTGACGCCATCCGGACGACCGGAATCAATCAAGATATTAAACCCCCAGCGGCCACCGTATTTATCGGAAATTTCGCTCGCGCTGGTGCGAATATAATTATCCGCTTTAAAAATAGGACAGCAATTCGGTTTCAACATTGAGTTTCAATAAACCAACAACCGACAGGACCATCATCCCGGCGACCACCGCCAGCACCATTTTATAATGACGCGTGGACCCGACAACCGCCCATCCGATAATCCGGTCTATGATCAGAGACTGCTTATGTTTTCGAGGGTCGGCAACCGACCTGTTTTTCGGATGGGGCATCAGGAGAAGCCCCGCCGGGATAATGGATGCGGAAATCCACACTGCCAGAGCGATCCCAAGCGCGGAAAAAAATCCCCATTCACGGAGAGCAGACAACGGGTGGGTCGCCAGGGTCAGAAACGAAAACACCGTGGTCAGCCCCGCCAGGAAAACCGTTGTTGAAATATGCTCCATCGCATGAACCAGTCCTCTTGCCTTTCCTTCCCGGGTGATCAGGTCATAATCCTGGTAATACTGGTTCAGGATATGAATGGCGTAAGAACTGCCCACGGCAATCATCAGAATGGGAATGGAAATCCCCACCGTGGTGATTTTAAACCCCAGAAACCCCATAAGCCCGAGAATCCAGACCGTGGCCATGGAGAGTGTCAGGGTGGGCAGCACGACTCCCCTCAAGGATTTAAAATTGAGAAAAAAGATAATGATGACCACCAGCATGACCAGCGGCACCAGCCGCATCAGGTCCTGCTGCATGTAATTATTGATCCAGATATAAACGATGGGCTCCCCCTGGGGGGTGATGGTCAATTGGGGGTAACTCTTGACAATTTCGAGGATTTCCCGGGCGATGGGATCTGAATCCGCGACATTCTGAAACCGGATAATCATGGACAGGTCCGTGATATTCCCTTTTGCGTCCGTGGCGAAAATGCCCTTTTCAAAGGCGGGATTGCGCTTGAGTTTATCGATAAACGCCTGAAACTCGAGTTCCGTTCTTGGAATGCGACGTGCGCCGGTCTCATCGGATTCAATCAGTCGATAACTTTCCAGCATGTCATCTTCGCCGGAAATATCTTTCATCGTGAGCGGAGAGATGATTTCATCGATCATTTCCCGGGCTTTCAAATCCCTGGCCGCTGTGGCGGCGACCATCAGTTTTCTTTTCATCCAGCCGCTCAAGACGCCGGAGTCAGCGCCAAGACTGTCCATTTTCCGGTTCACCAGTCGCTGAAACTCCGGATCTGCTTCAAAATGATGGCGGGTGTCCGCTCCCGTGACGGACCGTCCTGATAAAAACTGTTCCAATTGCACAAGACGCCGCGCTTCCCGTTTTGAATCAAAATGGATAAACGCCTCCATGTCCGTCAGCAGGTTGTCGATCTGCTTGAAGGTGCCGTATTGCCAAAGGTTTTTATGGGTTATCGAGAGGATGACAAATGTATCGCAATCTCCGTAAATTTTCTTGGCGTTCTCGTTGAACTGATATTCAGGGTCGGTTTTCGGCATAAATGTCGCGATGCTGGTGTCAAATTCCAGCCGGAATATTCCAGCGGACAGAACCAGGGTGACCAGAAAAAACAGGGCCAAAACCATTTTCGGCCATTTTAAGACCCATTCGATGTATCGTTTCATAAAATATCTCCGTAAGCACGCTCAAGAGAGGCGATTAAAATCATCACCCGCCGAGAGCCATCCACCTTATGACTGACATATCAGTCATCAAATCTCGCAAAAAAAAACTCCCGACTGCTTAGGGCTTATTCTCCTCTTGGCCTTTTGCCCGAAAGACCGTCCCAATTTGTTTCCGGTTTTGTTTTCATGTTTTGTTTTCATTGACTTGCACTAAAACTTGTATATTATTGTTACGCTTTAAAATCCAAAATGACTGATACGTCAGTCATGGAGATAAAACCATAATGAGTATAAAAATGCAAGAAAAAAATTCCACGCCCTCGACAAATCATCATCCTTTTTTTCCGAGCCCGCATCCATGATCCATGCCTATCTGAATCTCATTTTAAAACGACCATTTATCCCTATCATCGCCCTGATTGCCGTCACCTTCTTTCTGGGCATGGGTATTTTAAAAATCCAGTTCGACAGTTCCATTGAATCCTTCATGCCCAAGCATGACCCGGAATATGTCGAATACATGGACGCCAAAAAAACATACGGCGACAACGACCGGTTTGCGCAAATGTCCATATCCCACCCCCAGCTCTGGTCTGCCCCGGTTCTTGCCGCCATCGACCGGCTCATGGTCGACATTGAGGAATATGATGATTTTAAGCCGGTCAAAGAAGCCCTGCGCTTGAAAAAATTTCAGACGGCTGCCCAAAACTCCGGGGTGGATTTTAATGATATTCTCGCGCAATTCACGGATGATCCGCCCTATGCGCGGATGCTCGAACGTAAAATTCCCCTGAAACTGCAAAACCGGGACCATCTGGATGCCGGGGCCATTGAAAAAATTGAAAAAATTCTTCTGGCGGACCTTGAATTAAAAAAAAGCCGGATCATCGACACCATTCTCTCGCCCCTATCGGCCAAAGACATCAGCGGCGCAGACGACAGGCTAGAGTCCTATGATCTGATTGAAAAAGATGACGCCGGGCAGCGGATCATGCCGGAAACCCCGGCGCAAATCGAGGCATTCCGAGAGCGCCTGACCTTAAACCCGGCCTATGCCCACCGGCTCTATGCCACAGACACCGCCACCGGGGAAATCACGGATTTCGCCGTGCTGGTCAAATTCGCCGGTACCCTGCCCCAGGAAGCCATTACCACGGAATTCATCGCCATCGTCGCTGCCTATTCGGAGCTGAAAATTTACATTTCCGGGGTCCCCTATGTGGCGAAAAATTTTAATGATTACATGCAAAAAGATATGTTCCGCAATGTGCCGCTGATCATTCTGGTGATCACCCTTGTTTTCTATCTGAATTTCAAATCCCTGCGGGGTGTCGCCCTTCCCCTGACCACCCTGGGTATGGCGGAAATATGGACCATCGGACTGATGGGGCATCTGGGATACAAGATCACCTCCATCGGCATTACCCTGCCCCCTTTGCTCATCTCCGTGGGCAGTTCCTATGCCATTCACGTGCTCAACCAGTATTATGCGGATTTTGCTCTGATCGACCCTTCTGACAAACGATCCGGCATTAAAACCACCATGATCCATATTTCCACCACTGTTTTTCTGGCCGGGTTCACCACCTTCGCCGCATTTTTCTCCCTGGTCACCAACCACGTGTCCGCCATTCAGGAATGGGCCGTGTTCGCGGGCCTGGGGGTTATTTTCGCCGTTGCGATTTCCGTTACCCTGATCCCCTGCGCTCTGGCCATCCTCCCCCTCAAATTCCCCAAAGCCCTCATGCATTCGGAAACCGTGCGGAAAATCACCTTCGTGGAGCGGCTCCTGGTGATCACGGCCCGGGCCGCGACCTACCACCATAAGGTGATTTTCAGCATCGTCGCCGTCATTTTGGCCATATCCATCGCCGGGGCTTTGCGACTGAAAGTGGATACCGACATTCTGCACTATTTCAAGGAAGACGACCCGGTAAGGCAGAACGTCCAGATCGCGGGGGACAAATTCGGCGGGGGCTGGGGATTTTCCGCGATCATCGATTCCGGGGAACCCGACGGCGTCAAATCCCCTGAATTTCAGCACACCGTCGAAACCATTCGGAAATGGCTGGAAGCCGATGAAAACAGGGATCTCAACATCGGCCGGACGGACGCCTTCGCGGATTTCATCAAACGGATGCACATGGCCATGAACAATGATGATCCGGCGTTTTTCAAAATTCCCGAATCCCGCATGGACATCATGGATTACCTGGAAATCTACAGCGGAGACGACGATGATTCAGATGGGCGCATCGATGAATTTGAGTCTTTTGTAGACCGGGATTTCCAGAAAAACGCCATTCTGGTGCGGCTGACCCGAAAAACCGATACGGGGATGGGCACATCCGAAGTGAAAAAAATCCTCGCAAAAATCGAAACGCATCTAAGCGCCACCCTGCCGGCAACTTATTCCTTCGCCATAACCGGATATCCGGCCATTGAAGTACAATTGGCCCATTATGTGGTCACCGGCCAGCTTTACGGCCTGGCCCTGTCTCTGATTATCGTGGCCCTCACCATCATCGTGCTGTTTCGAAAATTCACCGCCGGCCCCCTGGCCCTGGTGGACATGGGCGTCACCATCATCGTGAATTTCGGCATCATGGGATGGTTCGGCATTCATCTGGACATGGTCACATCCGTGATCGCCTCCATGACCATCGGCATCGGCGTGGACGACACCATTCACTTTTTAAACACCTACCGGCATTTCAAAAACAAGGACATCAGCATTTCAGACACCATTGAAAAGTCCCTGTTCGTTGCTGGAAAGGCCATCATCTTTACCTCCCTGGCCCTGACCGCCGGATTTATGGTGCTCCTCACATCCAGCTTTCAACCCATCATCCTCTTCGGCCTTCTGATTGCCCTGACCATGGTGAACACCACCATTGGATCGATTCTGCTGGTGCCGGCGGCCATCCGATTGACCGGCATTCAACTGGATCCGGAATCCTGAGGGGATCGATTTATTTTAACCCCGAACTGACGGGTGATGATACCTTCAAGGGGCCGGCCCAGCAAAAAATCCAGGAGATCCGGGCTGATTTTTCCTTTTTCCGCCACCAGATTCCGGAAATGGTGATCATAACGGATTATTCGCGATAGTTCCTCCGCTGCCGACGGATCCCCGGAAGCCCTGCCCTCGACCAGAACCTCGATGCGGGAAATCGGACATTCGTCTTCATGCGCCTGCACCAGCTCCGCCAGCCAAGTTCTTTCCCCCAGCAAATCACGCCGGGTCAAACGATTTTCAGCGTAAATTTGCACCAGGGGGGCCGTGTTCCAGCATTCCAGGGTCCGGCACTCCAGAGGACGAAACCCGTAAATTGCGCAGGCTTTGTCCGCATCCTGATAACTCATGCAGGTTTCGGAATCCGGCCGGCTTTTGATTTTTACGATTTCCGAGGTCAGCCGCACCCGCGCCCCCGAGACATTGTCAATGGCCCGTTCGCCTTTCCGGAGGGTGTAAAGGGACGCCAGGGGAATATTTCCGGAATTGATCAGATCAAGGTCCGCCAGGTGCAGGGCAGGCCCGCCCTTTTGGCAGCAGGTCCCGCATCGCCGGCAGGCCATGATCTCATGGTTCATTTCATCCATTCGTTCTGACTCGCAAAAAAACGGGGCCGTCTGACGATTCAAACGGCCCCGAAGGTTCCTTGGGATGCCCGAAAAATATCTGGTTCCCTCATCGCAATTGTCGTCCGTACCCGGGAAGAATGTTATTCCTTGGTTTCCATCGGTTTCTCACAAACCATCGTGGGATCGGCCATGATTTTTAAAACATCATAGCGCTGATTCAATTCTTCTTCAATCTTTGCCCGAAGCCGTTTGGATTCATCCGGGAACGTCTTTTCAAGAGACGCGAACCGGTTTTCGCCCCTCAGAAATTCCTGAATGGCGCCATCCGGGGCCTTGGAGTCCAGAATAAAAGGATTCTTGCCTTCTTTTGCCAGGAGCGGGTTATAGCGGTAAAGGGGCCAGTATCCGCTTTCCACGGCGCGTTTTTCCTCCGCCTGACTTTTACCCATACCGGTTTTGAGGCCCTGGTTGATGCACGGGGCATAGCAGAGGATCAGGGACGGTCCGGGATAGCTCTCGGCCTCGAGAAAAGCCTTTAAGGTCTGCTGCTTGTTGGCGCCCATGGCAATGGATGCCACATAGACGTAGCCGTAAGTCATGGCGATGCGGCCCATGTCTTTTTTGCCCATTTTCTTACCGGACGCGGCGAATTTAGCCACGGCCCCGGTGGGGGTTGCCTTGGAGGACTGTCCCCCGGTATTGGAATACACTTCCGTGTCCAGCACCAGAATATTGATGTCTTCGCCGGAGGCCATGACATGATCCACGCCGCCGAACCCGATATCATAGGCCCAGCCGTCGCCGCCGAACGCCCAGACGGATTTTTTCACCAGGAGGTCAGACATGTCATAGATGGTTTCCAGGAGGCCGTCGCCTTCCATGTCCCCGAGAATAGCTTCGATGCGTCGACCAAAGGTGGCGGACGCCGCAGCGTCATCGAACCCGTCCAGC
>PCSG01000187.1:9369-12735 GCA_002772195.1 Desulfobacterales bacterium CG23_combo_of_CG06-09_8_20_14_all_51_8
GCGAATCAGATCCCGGAGCCGGTTTCTTCGCTGATTACAGGAAATGCGCATGCCGTAAGCAAATTCCGCCGCGTCTTCAAACAGAGAATTGCCCCAGGCCGGGCCATGCCCGTCCTTGTTGATGCAATACGGCATGGACGGCGCGGCCGCCCCCCAGATGGAACTGCATCCGGTGGCGTTGGCGATCATCATGCGCTCACCGAAAAGCTGGGTCAGCACCTTCACATAGGGGGTTTCCCCGCATCCGGCGCAGGCCCCGGAAAATTCCAGAAGGGGCTGCTGGAACTGGCTGCCCTTGACGGACGTCCGACTGATCAGGTTGTCCCGGATGGGCATTGTTTCAAAAAATTCCTGATTGGGGACCTGAACCGGGGTCTGGGTGTCGATGTGCCGCATGACCAGGGCCGGCTGCTTGGCCGGACAGATATCCGCGCAATTGCCGCATCCCTGACAATCCAGGGTATTCACCTGCATTCTGAAATGATACCCCTTGAGTTCTTTGCCATTGGCGGGTTTGGTTTCAAAGGCTTTTGGGGCGCCCTTGACTTCGTCGTCTGTCAGCAACGCCGGGCGGATGGCGGCATGGGGGCAGACAAAAGCGCACTGATTGCACTGGATACAGTTTTCAGCAATCCATTCCGGGACATTGATAGCCACCCCGCGTTTTTCATATCGGGTGGTGCCCACTGGAAACACACCGTCCGGTTCAAAGGCGCTCACCGGAAGGGTATCGCCTTTCTGGTCGAGCATGGGCTGCATGACGTTTTTCACGAAATCCGGCAGATCCTCATCGGATTTGGTTTTTACAACCCCGGCGTCGGCCCAGGCGTCAGGAACTGTGATCTCCACCAGATTTTCCAGAGTGCGGTCCACGGCGTCGATGTTCATCTGGACCACTTTATCCCCTTTTTTACCATAGGTTTTCTGGATGTCTTCCTTGAGCAATGCCACGGCCTTTTCAAAAGGCAGAACCTTGGCCAGACTGAAAAACGCGGTCTGCATGATCATGTTGATGCGACCGCCGAGTCCCATGGATTCGGCTATTTTCACCGCGTCCACATTATAGAATTTGATCTTTTTGCGCGCAATGGTCCGGCGCATGGCCGCGGGCAGCATGGTTTCCATTTCCGCCGGGGTCCAGGGGGAATTGAGCAGAAAGGTCCCGCCGTCCCGGATGCCTTCGAGCACATCATAAATTTCCACATAGGTGGGTTTGTGACAGGCGATGAAATCCGCGGTGTTCACCAGATAGGTGGACTGAATGGGCTGGCTTCCGAAACGCAGATGGGACACGGTGATGCCGCCGGATTTCTTGGAGTCATAGGCGAAATACCCCTGGGCGTACATGTCGGTGTTATCCCCGATGATTTTGATGGCGCTCTTGTTGGCCCCTACGGTCCCGTCAGACCCCAGGCCCCAGAACTTGCACTGGACCGTGCCTTTCGGGGACGTATCAAAATTATCCTCCACCGGCAGGGACTGATAGGAGACATCATCGTTAATGCCCACCGTAAAATGGTTCTTGGCCCCCATGGACCGCATATTGTCAAACACGGCCTTGGCCATGGCCGGGGAAAATTCTTTGGAGCCCAGACCGTATCGGCCGCCAGAAATCTTGCAGGGGATGTCCCCGTATTCCTTGAAGGCGGTGCAGACATCCATGTACAGAGGATCGCCGATGGCCCCCGGCTCCTTGGTCCGGTCCAGCACCGTAATGTGCTCAACAGACGACGGAACCACGGAAAGAAAATGCTCAATGGAAAACGGCCGGTACAGCCGGACTTTTATCAGGCCCAGGCGTTCGCCTTTGGCGTTTAAGGCGTTGACCACTTCCTCGATGGTTTCCGTGGCGGACCCCATGGCGATGACAATCCGCTCGGCGTCCGGATGGCCGATATAATCAAAGAGCTTATACGAGCGATGGGTGAGGTTACCCACCTTGGCCATGGATTCCTCCACAATGGTGGGAATCTGTTTGTAAAAAGGATTGGCCGCTTCCCGGCCCTGAAAATAAATGTCCGGATTCTGGGCCGTTCCCCGGATGTGAGGATGTTCCGGATTCATGGCACGATTCCGGAACTCACGAATGGCTTCATGGTTCACCAGGGCGGCCATGTCCTCATAATCAATGAGTTCAATTTTCTGGATTTCAGAAGATGTGCGGAATCCGTCAAAAAAATGCAGAAACGGAACGCTGCCTTCAATGGAAGCCAAATGAGACACCAGGGCCAGGTCCATGACTTCCTGGACCGATCCTGACGCCAGCATGGCAAAACCGGCCTGACGCACGCACATCACGTCACTGTGGTCTCCGAAAATAGACAGCGCATGGGCCGCCAGTGCCCGGGCTGCCACATGAAACACGCAGGGCAGCAGCTCGCCGGATATTTTGTACATATTGGGGATCATGAGCAAAAGCCCCTGGGACGCCGTAAAGGTCGTGGTCAGGGAGCCACTGACCAGAGCGCCGTGAACCGCGCCCGCAGCCCCGGCTTCAGACTGCATCTGCCGGACATTGAGAGTCTGGCCGAAAATATTTTTCCGCCCCTGGGCGGACCATTCATCTGCGGCCTCTCCCATGGAAGTCGAAGGGGTGATCGGATAAATCGCGGCCACGTCGCTCAAGGCATACGCCACATGCACGGCCGCGGTATTTCCGTCGATGGTCTTCATTTTCTTAGCCATAATGGAACACTCCGTAAAATATAAAATTATTGACAAAAAATCATTTTCAAAAGGGGAAAGGTTAGAAGAATATCGTAAAGAAAATGTTATGTAAAGAATAAATTTTCACAAAAATCGATGGGGAATGCGATCTGAATTTCCAGGGTGAAATTGCCGGTGGCTAAACTTTGTAAAGCAGATCCAGATACTTTTCCATCATATCTTCCACAAGGCCCCGGAATGGAATAGTGGCGGCCATGCCGTAAACCGGGGCCATTTCCCCTTTTTCATCCGGATGGGCCTTGACAAACGCCACCGAGGTTTTCAAATCCCGGATAAAACGGTCGGCCACCCACGGACGGGCATGACGCAGGGTCACGCAGAGGTGCACGCACGCGGGTTTGTGCAAGCCGTTTAAACTCCAGCCGCGATGCGCCATCTGCTCCATGATCTGATAAATATTGATGTCGTCGGACGCAAAAGCGATCACCCACAGGGGATCGCCGAGAATCCGGAGTTCTGGAATCGTCTGGATGCCTCGTTTAATGACGGCCGCAGTCTCCAGAATTTTGCGCGTGGCGTCCAGATACCCTTTTTCCCCCGTGGCCACCAGGGCGGCCCAGCAGGCCGCGCTTAAGGCTCCCGGTCGGCTGCCGGCGAAGGTCGGGGAAAAATACAAGCCCCCGGGCCAATCCGTAATGG
>PCSG01000187.1:12755-15036 GCA_002772195.1 Desulfobacterales bacterium CG23_combo_of_CG06-09_8_20_14_all_51_8
AAGTCCGTTCCACGGTAAAGGATAACCGACGTTCCCTTGGCCGCGTATCCGTATTTGTGGGTGTCCGCGGAAATGGAGGTGACGCCGGGCAGCCGGAAATCCACCGGCGGAATCTCATAGCCCAATTTTTCCGCCCAGGGCAGGACAAATCCGCCCAGGCAGGCGTCCGTATGAAAGCCAATGCCTTTTTTTCTCGCGATTTCAGAGAGTTCTTCGATGGGATCAATAACACCATGGGGAAAACACGGGGCCGACCCGATCATGACAATGGTATTGCGGGTGACGGCTTTTTTTGCGGCCCGCACATCGGCCCTGAAATCCGCGCCCACCGGAACGTGCATCATTTTAATATTGAAATACTGGGCCGCTTTGTCAAAAGCCGCATGGGCTGTCTGCGGCGCGATCATTTCCGGCCGGGTGATGCTTTTCTCTTTTCTGGCCCGGTCCCGGTAGGTTTTCATGGCCAGGAGAATGCTTTCCGTGCCCCCGGAGGACACCACGCCGCAGATATCATCCGCTGTTCTGTCCGCCCCGAGCATGGCACCGGTCATGGAGACGATTTCCGCCTCGAATTTGGCGGCGCTGGGCCAGATATCGGAATGGAGCGGATTGCTCTGGGAATTCATCCCATAAATGCGGTTTAAAAATTCAATGTGCTCGCTGTCCCCGTGATAAACGGCACCGGAAACAAACCCGTCCTGCCATTTCGCCGTTTCCTTCGCATGGAGGTCTTCCATCAGGGCCGTCACCGCTGCTTTTTCCATGCCGGTTTCCGGCAGCCGGGCAAAGGCCTGCACGCTGTCCTTGTAGGGCTTGATGGATTTTTCCAGATCAGCCATCATGGAGGCGAGTTCTTTTTCAATGGCTTTCCTGACAAAAGGGATATCCCTCACAGCGGAAAATACCCGGGACGCAAGGCCCTGGGGAAGACGGGACACATATTTATCTAAGATCACTTGAATATCCAACGGACTCTCCTGACGTTTCAGGCCCGATCCAGCCGGTTCAACCGGGCGTAAATTTTACGGTTTTTTCTGTAAATGGTTTTAAATTCCCGAAACATCCGATCATAAAGGCGCGTATGGTCCGGGTTCGGAGAATACACATGGGCCACGTCCACGGCGTCCGGAATATCCTCAAATCCCATATATCCCATGGCCACGGCCCCCAGAAACCCGGCACCCCGGACATTGGCCAGGACCGGCTCCCGGATCTGGAAAATTTCCCGGTCAAACACGTCCGCAAAAATCTGGCACCAGACATTCGATGCGGCCCCGCCGCCGATCATGCGCACGGTGGAAAGCTTCCGGCCCACAAATTTTTCCACGACTTCCAGCAGCCAGCGGCCGTTATACGCCACGCCTTCCAAAACCGCCCGCACCATGTGCTCCCGGGTGGTTTCAAGGCTCTGATTGAAAAAACCACCGCGAACGAATTTATCATCCAGCGGAGTTCTTTCCCCGTAAAGCCAGGGCGTAAAAATCATCCCATTGCTGCCGGCCGGAATTTTTTCCGCCATGGCGTCAAAGATCTGATAAATATTTGCCGGACCCTCCCCCACCGATAATTCGTCCTTGGGGAAAAATATATTGTCCCGCAGAAAGGTAAGGCAGGCGCCCGCGGTTTCCTGTTCATCGGCCACGAAATACCGGCCGGGAATCGCCGATGGAAGGGAGGCGATGCCATGGAAAATATCGGTTTTCTTAAACGGCACATGGCAGGTCAGCCAGGAGGATGTTCCGATGTAAAAATGGGCGTCATAATCGGCCACCCCGCCGGAGCCCAAGGCCGCCGCCTGGACGTCCGGGGTCCCCATGATGACCTTCACGTCCGGGGAAAGGCCTAAAGAAGCGGCCACTTCCGGTTTTAAAAGGCCTAAAATTTCCGTAGCATGTTTTAAATCCGGGAGCTTTTCTCTATCAATGCCCGCCATGCGGATAAGCCGGTCACTATAAGCGATCTTGCGGATATCCCGGTTGTCCGTCACCCAGTGCAGGGTGATGGAATCATAGGAGGCGGCGAATTTTCCGGTGAGCCGCAGGTTGATATAGTCTTTGGGTTCGAGAAATTTGAAAGTCCGGTGATAAATGTCCGGTCGATGGTTTTTGAGGTAGAGGATATGCGCGATGGAATCTTTTCCGGAATGGCCGGGGGCTCCGCCGGTGAGACGCAGCCAGTGAAAAATCTTTGAAACCGCGTAGCCTTCCACTTTCACCAGGCCGTCCGCGATTTCCCGCACATAGGGACTGCCCCGGGAATCCAGCCAGATCAGGGCATTTCC
>PCSG01000446.1:0-2061 GCA_002772195.1 Desulfobacterales bacterium CG23_combo_of_CG06-09_8_20_14_all_51_8
GGGCAGACAGGTCGTTTCTGTTCCAGGATTTTTTCCAGGACCTGTTCCTTGGTTTCAAACGCCATGATTACTATCCTTTATTTTGCGGCGGATGCTTTTTTGACGCATCAGTCGTCGTCAATGTCAATGTCTGAGTCGATATCCGCGGAATCCGCATCGTCATCCAGAAGATCATCGATCTCCACGGAATCCTTCACGTCTTCCTCCTCCTCGCTTTCCACAGGGCTTTCTTCAGCGATTTTTTTGATTTTTTTCATGAGTTTGATATCACTGAAAACAAGTTCCACCGGGGCATCAACGGGAGAATCGGTTTTAAACAGCGTGATAATGGAATCGGCGATTTTTTCCGCGTATTCGGCAATGGGGTAGAGATTCGGGGTCCGTATAGTGGAAATCACCGCATTCGGGCCTCCGGCGATGGCGGCCTGAATCGCTTCGTTTTTGTAGGTCTCTTCAAAAATTAATGAAAATAACCCTTTATCCAGTTCCGCATATTCCTTGATGGACAGGGTGCCGGATTCCTTATCTTTAAAAATGGCGTACTTTTGTTTCATTGTGATTCTCCCTTGAAAAATAATATCGCACGGATTTCAATACGGCGGCTCAGCATCCTTAGTCGGTAATTCGATTTTACGCCCCTATATGAAGTAAAAAAATCGACATGTCAACTGAAACAGTGGGTAAAAATAATATTGACCTGACCCTGTAAATTTTGTAGAAAGGTAAATTTAATTGCCGGAGGGATGGCCGAGTGGTTTAAGGCGGCGGTCTTGAAAACCGTTGAGCGAAAGCTCCGTGGGTTCGAATCCTACTCCCTCCGCCAGAAAAATCAGCGAGCTGATTTTTACAAACTTGGAGAGATGGCCGAGTAGGTCTAAGGCGCTCGCCTGCTAAGCGAGTATGTGGGGAAACTTGCATCCAGGGTTCGAATCCCTGTCTCTCCGCCACCATATGAATAAAAACGGGTACTTAGGTGCCCGTTTTTATTTTTCCCATCATCCTGCCCATCATCCCGGAAACACTTGAATAAAAAAAACCACACCCCACAAAAAAAACCACAAAAAAACCGGGCCAATGTTCACCACGTCAACCCGGTTTCATTTTTCTCACCCTTCTATAATGTTTGTTCTCCCAAAACAATTGACAAATAATTCGTTTGTATTACAATAGAATCATGAAACTGTCGAATTTCGATTGGGACGAAACCAAAAATTTTGATAATATTGAGAAGCATGGCGTTTCGTTTGTGGACGCACAACGCGCATTCCAGGATAAACAGCGTATTATTTTTGAGGATGCCCGACACAGCGAGAATGAAAAACGTTATTTCTGCATCGGGAAAGCGCATGGCGGAATCATGACTGTCCGGTTTACATACCGGGCTGGAAGAATCAGGATTTTTGGAGCGGGCTATTGGCGAAAAGGAAAAAGGATTTATGAAAAAGAAAATCATATACACGAATGAACCGGATGATGTTGACCTTGACCATGCCCGGCGGGTGGACGACTTTTTACCCCCTCCCGACGAATTGACGCTTAGAAAGGAGCGGGTTGTAACGCTGAGGCTGGATGAACCCACCATGGGCGCAATTAAAAAAGTCGCCGTCGAAAAAGGCATTGGTGTTTCAACGCTTATCCGCATGTGGGTGCGGGAGCGGGTTGCGGAAAGACGATAAACTTTGTCTTTCAAGATTGTACGGGTATCGGTTCATCCCCGCTGTTCTTTTTGTAATTATTCCAACCCCGCAGATTGGCCGCCTCCGGATTAACTTCTATCCTTCCTCGGGGCCAGTCATGCGCCCGAGTATCGGGATGGAAACAGAAAGGAAAGCATTTGTTTAATTGTGAGAATATGTTATGAAAAAATCAACCCAGGAAAAATTCATGAACCACAACGGAAACCAGATTGAATCCCGCCTCTGGGCTGCTGCCGATGAGCTGTGGGCCAATTCCAAGCTCAAATCCTCGGAATATTCAGTTCCGGTGCTGGGGCTGGTTTTTTTGCGTTATGCCGATCACAAGTTCCAGGCGGCGGCAACGGAGTTGGAGGGTCCCAGCGGC
>PCSG01000446.1:2074-4252 GCA_002772195.1 Desulfobacterales bacterium CG23_combo_of_CG06-09_8_20_14_all_51_8
CGAAGCGGCGTGTTTCTCGGCGTTGATCCAGCTTCCCGAAGGTGGCAACATCGGAGCTGCCGTCAATGACGCCATGCGGGCCATTGAGGCGGCAAATCCGGATCTCAAAGATGTGCTGCCCAAGACCTACAACCGCTTCGAGAACGCCCTGCTCAAGGAACTGCTCAAGACCATGAATTCCATCCCCATGGACATCGAGGGGGACGCCTTCGGCAAAATCTACGAGTATTTCCTCGGCCATTTCGCCATGAGCGAGGGCCAGAAGGGCGGCGAGTTCTTCACCCCCACCGCCATTGTTCGGCTCATTGTCGCCATCATCGAACCCTTTCACGGCCGCATTTTTGACCCGGCAAACGGCTCCTGCGGCATGTTTGTGCAGAGCGCCCATTTTGTCGCGGAGCATCAGAAAAATCCCAGCGCCGACCTGAGTCTTTTCGGCCAGGAAAAGGTGTCTGAAACCGTGCGACTGGGCAAGATGAACCTGGCCGTGCACGGACTGGCCGGCGACATCCGCCAGGGCAACACGTACTACGAAGACCTGCACCGCTGTGTCGGCAGGTTTGATTTCGTCATGGCCAATCCGCCCTTTAACGTGGACCGTGTTGATAAGGACCGGCTCAAGGATGATCCCCGTTTCCCCTTCGGCATGCCCCGCACGGACAACGCCAACTATCTCTGGATTCAGGTTTTTTACAGCGCCTTAAACAACACCGGCCGGGCCGGTTTCGTCATGGCCAATTCCGCCTCCGACGCCCGGGGCTCGGAGCTTGACATCCGCCGGCGGCTCATCGAAGACCGGGCCGTGGACGTGATGGTGGCGGTCGGCTCCAACTTCTTCTATACCGTGACCCTGCCCTGCACCCTCTGGTTTCTTGACAAGGGAAAGCGCAGCACCGACCGCGCCGATAAGGTGCTGTTCATCGACGCCCGCCATATTTACCGCCAGATCGACCGCGCCCACCGGGACTGGACACCGGCCCAGATCGAATTTCTGGCCAACATCGCCCGCCTCTATCGGGGCGATGATCCGGAAAACCTCCACGACAGCGCCGCGCTCATGGCCGAACATTTCCCCGAAGGCGTTTATGCCGATGTCCCCGGCCTGTGCAACGTCGCCGCCATCGCCGATATCGAAGCCCAGGGCTGGAGCCTTAACCCCGGCCGTTATGTGGGTGTGGCAGCCCGGGCCGAGGATGACTTTGACTTCAAAGAACGGCTGGAAGAGCAGAACGAAGAGCTGGAAATCCTCAACGCCGAGGGGCGGGAGCTTGAAGAGCGGATCGCCGAGAATGTGCTCAAGCTGCTGGAGACGGAGTGATGGTGACAAAAAAGAAGCCGCTGGCAAAAAAACCCTCCGGCACGCCGGTTTCATCGGTCCCCCTGATAGATGATTTGCGCCGCATGATCGAGGAGACCCGGCAAGGCGTGGCCGTCACGGTCAATGCAGCCCTGACCCTGCTTTACTGGCGTGTCGGCAAACGAATTAACGAGGAGATTCTTAAGGGTGAACGGGCGGAGTATGGGAAAGAGATTCTTGCGACAGTGTCGCAAGAATTGGTAAATGATTATGGAAAGGGCTTCAGTTATTCCGCTTTAACCAGAATGCTCAAATTCAATGAAGTTTTTCCAGACGCTCAAATTGTTGCGACACTGTCGCAAACATTGAGCTGGTCGCATTTTTGTGAGCTTTTTCCACTGGAAAAGCCGCTCCAGCGTGATTTCTATGCCGAAATGTGCCGTATCGAACGTTGGAGCGTCCGCACCCTCCGTCAGAAGATCGGCTCCATGCTCTACGAACGAACCGCCCTGTCGAAAAAGCCGGACGAACTGGCGCGAATCGAGCTGGACGCCCTGCGCGACGAGGACAAACTGACGCCGGATCTGGTGTTCCGCGATCCCTATTTTCTCGATTTCCTGGGGCTTACCGGCGCATTTCAGGAAAAAGACCTGGAAGCGGCGATTCTGCGCGAGATGGAGGCATTCATCCTGGAGTTGGGCGTCGGTTTTTCTTTTGTCGCCCGGCAGAAACGGTTTACCCTGGACGGTGACGATTTTTACATCGACCTGCTTTTCTTTCATCGGCGGTTGCGCTGTCTGGTGGCGGTTGAACTCAAGCTCGGCAAATTCCGCCCCGAACACATGGGCCAGATGGAACTGTATCTGCGCTGGCTGGATAAA
>PCSG01000146.1:0-1475 GCA_002772195.1 Desulfobacterales bacterium CG23_combo_of_CG06-09_8_20_14_all_51_8
GATTATGTCAAAATCCCCAGAAACATTTTTAATATAGCCATCACCCTCAATGCAGTCGTTATTGTTCTTCTGATTGTGTTCCTCTATGCTGGGAGGAGCCGGCGGAAGGATCGGCTGTACTGATCATCCGCCCGCCGCAGACCCCGGTCCAACCATGGGGCGGAAGCATTTCTTCCCCGCCCCGCAGACCGGGCATTTCCAGTCCTCGGGCAGATCTTCAAACTTCGTGCCTTTGGGGATCTTGCCTTTCCGGTCGCCCCGGTCCGGATCATAGAAGTAGCCACAATTCACGGTCTGACACTGGTACATTTCTTCGGGTTTGGCCATTTATTCTCTCCTTTCCTTTGTCTTAGAATGTGGGTTTTCGGAAATTTTTAACGTATCGGAATCCTTTTTACCTGCCACCTGACAGGCGTCCCGCATTCATGTGGAGATGCCCAGTTTGGGCAGCAGATAAAGTTGCATGAAAAAATAGGCCCCGATAACAATCAGAAAAAGCAGTGTTCCTTTGATCATGAAGTCCCCATTCGGTTCGTTTGTTTTTTGGTAAAGACACCAGCAGACAAATTAAATTCAGGTAACAAATTAATCATGATTTTGGGGAAATCAAGGGGGAAGCGGTGAACATCACCCCGCGAGCTGCAAGGGTTCCGGAAGCGCCGGGACATCGTCAAAATTAATGGGCGACGGATTTCTAAATCCCGCCAGCAGCGGCAGCCGGTGGAGGAGCCGGATGTAACTTGCGGACTGTTTGTCCGCCACTTTGTCCAGGACCAGGGACACGGGAAGCTGCGTGATGGTGCGCACGGAATCCACGCACATCAATATTTTGGGGATGCCTTTGTACAGGTTCACATAGGTGCCGGCAATGGCGGCGATGGACCGGGAGAGGTGCAGGTATTCGCTTTTGACCACGAGCCCCAGATGCTGGGTGTTGGACATGAGGTGCAGCAACACCTGAAGGCGCCGGTGGAGCCCTTCAATGCCTTCCCGCCGGAGCTGAAACACAAAGGGCGAGGTCAGGGGGACCACATTTTTCTTCTTCAGGGTCTGGGCGAGGGTGGTTCGAATTTCCGATTCGCGTTTTCGGTTTTTTTCCGGATCGGCGCTGATGTTGATGAGCGCCGTGGTCAAAAGGGCCACATCCGCGCTCAGGGCTCCGAAAATATAGTCCCACAGGGGTTTCCATTTTCCCTGGAGATCGACGCAGTTGCCCCAGTCCACGAAATACATGTCTCCGTCGGCATTGAACAGCACATTGCCCGGATGCAGGTCCCCGTGAAATTCCTGGTAAACAAAGGTATGGAGCAAGATGGTGTATAAAAACCGGGAAGCGATGAGCCGGGCGTTTTTATGGCGCTTTTTCTTGGGGATATAGTTCAGGATCTGGGCGATATTCGTTGCGTTTTCAATGTATTCCATCTCAATAATGCGCCGGGAGGCGAAAAACACCTCCCGAACGTTCCAGATCAGGG
>PCSG01000146.1:1613-9209 GCA_002772195.1 Desulfobacterales bacterium CG23_combo_of_CG06-09_8_20_14_all_51_8
CCCAGTAGTGACTGCTGATGATGGCCACGCCGATGACGGTGCGACCCAGTTGGAATTCCCGGTCTATGCCGCTTCGCGAGATTTTCACGATAATGGGCTGAAGCTCTTCCCGGCCGTTTCGGATGACAGGTTTTTTGGCCAGGTAGACGGACCCGATGGAACCGGATTTTAACGGCTTATCCACATCAAATTCAAAATAGCACTCATAGGGTTTTTTGCCTAAACTTTCTTCAAAGGCTGCATACACGTCCGCGGCCGACATGGGCGCCACGTCTTCCTGGAACACCCGCAGCTCCTTTGCGATCTCTTCGGGCAGGAAGTCCGAATTCGCCGCCGCCACCTGGGCGATTTTGATGAAAAACGGCCCGAATTCCCGCACCATATTAGCGATGATCTGCGCCTGGGTGGTGAAGTCCTTGGGATCAGTTTGAAAAAACGGCTTGATATACCGCAGTGCTCGGATCTGACGCTTGATAATCGTCAGATCCCCGCGCACAACGCTCACCCGGGCCAGCAGGTCTGTGACAATAGTTTTGTTCAGCCTCCTGGACTCCTTGAGCAGGTTGATGATTTCAACGAAAAGCGGCTCATAGCAGCGGAGGATGATGCGAATGATGTCCAGGTTCAGTTCCGCTATGCCCTTGAGTTCCGGTTCGCTGAACAGCTCATCGAAAAAAGTCCAGAATTCATTGACCACCACTTCCGGCACCTTCACCGGGCTTCGCAGAAGAATTTGTTCCACCACGTAGCGGATCAATTTTTCCGTGGACTGTTCGTTGGGAAGGATGTTTTTGCGGCGCAGAAATCCGGTCAGGGACTTGGTGTGGCGGGTGAGGGGATGTTCGTATAGCGCGGCAAACAGCTTGTCCAGGGCCTCGGACAGCTGGGGCACGGTGATGTTCTCCCGGCCGGCCAGCAGTTTGATCAGGGGGAAAAAGGATTTGGTCACGTTAAAGCTCTGCCAGGTGTAAAATCCCGCTTCCTTTAATATCAGAAGGGCCTGATCCTGGAGGGTCTGTATCGGGGAGCGATCTTTTGTGGATCCCATCTGAAAATCCAAGCCGTCTGGTGGTTAGGTGAATGCGCCGGTGAAGAACGGTAACATCAGGTGCAACACATGTTTCGGGACTATCCTGAACAAATCGCCCATCTGCGGATAAAATTTTTTTCAGATTTCAGATAATTCAGAGTTCCTGATACGCCTATCAAACCCCCGGCAAAATGTCAATGAATGGATAAATTGATAAATGGGAATGGATAAAGGGGACGACGATAAGGGAAACAGGACTATCCGGTACCGGCTCCGTTTGATTTTCTTGACTTATATTGAGGTTTTATTCATGGTTCTAAAAGAAACGGCCTTTGGTGAATGGCGCTTAAAGGGATTTTTCTTCTTATATTTGTTTTCAGCGCCGCATGGTCCGGTTCGATACTTGATAAACAATCTGTTCAATTCTCCGGGCGGCGTCAGGGCCTGGACAAGGGAGGTCTGCCATGGGTCAAACGGCGTCAAAAACGTCAGAAACATTTAAAACCATCGGGGAACCGCCGGAACGGTTTGCCCGTATCCGCGAGGAACTCATGTCCCAGCCGGTCCATCTCTGTCCTGAGCGGGCACTGCTGATCACGGATTTTTTTAAAAACCACGACAACAAAAAAGAACCCATGGTGATCCGGAAGGCAAAGGCCCTGCGCCATCTTCTGGTGCACAAGACCGCCGAGATCTGGCCGGATGAGCTTGTTGTCGGCAATGCGGGGACTTTCCGGAAGTCGGCCATTATTCAGCCGGAGCTGGCCGGGGTTTACATGTGCGAGGAACTGCCGTGGATGGACCGGCGAAAAACAGCGCCCCATCCTATTTCGTGGAGGGACCGGTACCGGCTGATCAAAACCGTCATTCCTTACTGGCTGTTCCGGAACATGATTTTCAAGGCGTTTAAAGGCCGCCGGGCCCGGTTTCTGGGATACGTGCCCGAGCAGTTGAACGCCACTTATTATCTGATCAATGAAGCCGGCGGCATCGGCCATTTTCTGCCCAACTATGAAAAAATGATCCGGCTGGGCTTGGAAGGATATCTCAAGCGGCTCAAGCCGGGGGGTGGCCATCTGCACCGGGCCGCGGAAATCGCCTGCGAGGGCCTGGCGGATTTTGCCGGAAGGCTTTCGGAAAAGGCTAAGGCATTGTCCGCGTTGGAAAAAGATCCGGTGCGGGCTGGAGAACTTCAAAAAATCGCCCGGGTTTGCGGAAGCGTCCCGCTGCACCCGGCGAAAACCTTTCATGAGGCCTTGCAGTCGCTGTGGCTTACGCATCTGACGGTGTGCCTGGAAGGTCTCAACTCCGCCGTGTCCTTCGGCCGAATCGACCAATACCTGTATCCCTATTATAAAAACGATATTGCCGAAGGCCGGCTCACCCATGACGAAGCGTTTGATCTGTTGCTCAGTTTTTCCGCGAAAACCACCGAACATGTGTTTTTGCTATCCGGACGGGCGAGTCAGTACCACGGCGGTTTTCTCGTGGCCCAGGCCGCCACGGTCGGCGGCATGGACCGGGACGGAAAAGACGCGGTCAATGATCTGACCTGGCTGTTTCTGGATGTGATGGAGCACGCCCGGTTGCGGGACCCCAATTATATGGCCCGGATTCATGCCGGGTCTCCCAAGGAATATATCCGCCGGGCCGTGGATGTCGCGCGGATGGGCAACGGCGTGCCGGGCATGTTTAATGATGAAGTGACCATTCGATCTTTAATCGCCCATGGGTTTCCTTTAAAAGAGGCCCGCGATTACGGCATCGTTGGGTGCGTGGAGCCGTCATTTCCCGGCAGGAGTTTCTTCTCAACCGATGCCGCCCTGTTCAATCTGCCCCTGTGTCTGATTCTGGCCATCAACCAGGGCCGGCGATTGGGTTCCCGCCGGCGCATCGGCGCAAAAACACCGGCCATCGAGAATCTGACATCCATGGATGCGGTGATGGAAGCGTTTGCCGCCCAGGTCAATCATATGGTGGGCCGCATGATCCAGGATCTTCAGATTCTTGAAACAGGTAATCGGGACTTCCATCCCACGCCGTTTTCTTCCATGCTGGTGGATGGATGTCTGGAAAGCGGCAAGGATGTGACCGAAGGTGGGGCGAAGTTTAATTCCAGCGGAATCCAGGGCGTGGGCGTGGCGGATGCGGCGGACTGCCTGGCGGCCTTGGATCATCTGGTGTTTGAGCGACAAAAGTATGGACTGGACAAAATCCTGGAGGCGCTTCGGGCGAATTTTAAGGGGTATGAGACAATGCGGGCCGATCTTTTAAGCGCCCCGAAGTTCGGCAACGATATGGATATACCGGACCGCTATGCCGGCCAGGTGGCGAAAATTTTTCATGACGCCATGGCGCCTTATAAAAACACCCGGGGCGGCAACTATGTGCCGGGCTATTATTCCTCCACCTGTCACGTGGGCTTTGGCAACCGGACCGAAGCCCTGCCGTCCGGGCGAAAGCAGGGGGAACCCTTTGCCGCCTCCCTGGGGTGCGCCAATGGCCGAGACCGCCGGGGGGTGACGGCGCTTTTAAATTCCGTGGCAAAAGTGGACGCCACTCTGGCCATGAACGGATACGCCCTGAACCTGAAATTTGACAAATCTACCCTTGCCGGGGAAAAGGGACTGCGGGTCATGACCGCCCTGACCGAAGGATTTTTCCTGTCCGGCGGCATGGAAATTCAGCTCAATGTTCTGGATGCGGACATGCTGAAAGACGCAAAGGATCACCCGGGCAAATATCCGGGCATTGTGGTTCGGGTGGCCGGTTACTGTGCGTATTTTGATGACCTGCCGGACAGTGTCAAGGCGGAGATCATCGCACGGACCTGCCTGACGGTGAAATAATAATCAGAGAATTTGATAATGAACAGAATACTATCGGTTTCCGTCACGCCGGAGCGGACCCTTCTTCTCGAGTGGATGGAGTCGCTGGAAGCGATTTCTGAAAAAACAGAAGAAATTGAAAATGAAATTTTTCAGGCCTATTTGCGTGATGCCGGATCATGGCTTTTTTATCTCGGGTTTTTTAAACAAAACAGTGAGCTGTCCCCGGCGGTCAATTATTTCATAAAATTTTCCGAATTATTTATTCAAAAGCTCAGCCGGGTTCCGGAACTTGAAACGCTGAGACATCATGTCGCTATAGAGATTGTCGAAGACGAGCTGAATCATTTGGTTGAAAGCGCTCCGATGATTGCCGGCGCCGAGTATATTGACGCGGATATGCTGGCCGATTTGTGGGCGCAACTCGGACAGGTGTTTTCAGCATTGATCCGAAAACACGAAAACAGCGTGGCGTCGTTTTTCAGCGCCCTGAATCCGGACGTTCATCTGGCCGGGCGGGTTTTTTTCCATCTGGTGGAAAACAAAAACGGCGCTCATCCGTTTGCGTTTATGGCCACTTATTCCACCGGTATGGGACGAAACGGGAAACCCAATCATCTGCCCTTGAAAAATGCCATTAGCGAATACGATGGTGATGACGGCAAGCTGCTGGAGCTTCTGTCAACGGTATACAAATCCGCTGAAAAAAGCGGGCTGATTCGGGAGCTGATTGATTCGGGAGAATTGTTTCATCCCCTGGCGTGGACCAGCTCGGAAGCCTATGATTTTTTGAAAGAAATCCCTTTTTACGAGGAATCCGGAATATTATGCCGGATTCCGGACTGGTGGAAACGGCGATCGGCCGGGCCTAAACTGGGGCTCTCTCTCGGGGATGCCAAACCGTCGTTTGTCGGGCTGGATGCCATTGTGGATTTTAACCCGCGGATTTTTCTGGGGGATATTGAAATTTCAGAAGATGAGGCAAGGCAATTGCTGGAAACATCCGAAGGACTTGCCTTTATCAAAAATAAATGGGTGCCGGTGGACCATGAAAAATTACAACAGGTCCTTGCGGCGTATGATAATGCCCGTGAAATGGGACAAAACGGCCTCAGCCTGCGCGATGCCATGCGGCTTCAGCTCAATCCTGAACAAGCGATAAATGATCCCGGCATTGCCGCAGACCTTTCCGTTTCAAGTGGTGAGTGGCTCGCGTCCGTGGTGGAAAAGCTTAAAAATCCGGGCCTGGTGGATCATATACCCCCCGGAAAGGGCTTTAACGCCACGTTGCGGGATTATCAGCAAAAAGGATTAAACTGGCTGTGCTTTTTAGACTCGCTGAATTTCGGGGCATGCCTGGCCGATGACATGGGGCTTGGCAAAACAGTTCAGGTTCTTGCCTTTTTAAGCGCGCTGAAAAAAGACAAGGGCGCCAGCCTGCTGATCATCCCGGCCTCACTGATTTCAAACTGGATCAGCGAAATCGAAAAATTTTTTCCAGGCCTGCGCTGGTTTGTCGCGCACCCTGGTTATTCAGGACCGGATGCCGCTGCAAAAAGTCCTTCCTATATGAGCTCTCATGAATTGAATTCCCTGGATCTCGTCATTACAACCTATGCGCTTGCCCAAAAATATGAATGGCTGATGGATTATCAGTGGCATTATGTCATACTCGATGAAGCCCAGGCCATCAAGAATCCCGGGACCAAACAGACCGGTGCCGTCAAAAAGCTCACGTCCCGCAACCGGATCATCATGTCCGGCACCCCGGTTGAAAACAGAATTTCCGATTTATGGTCGCTGTTTGATTTTTTAAATCCCGGTCTTTTGGGCAATAAGACGGAGTTTGGGAAATTTTCCAAACATCTGAAAAATAATCCCGAAGGGTATGCGCGATTGCGAAAAATCGTCTCCCCTTATGTGCTGCGGCGTTTAAAAATAGATAAAACCGTGGTTTCGGATCTGCCGGAAAAGGTTGAGATGAAAACCTATGCGGGATTAAGCAAAAAGCAGGTGGTGCTTTACCAGAAAGCGGTCGCCGATCTTGAAAAATATATTGAAATCACCGAAGGGATTCAGCGAAAAGGGGTGGTGTTGTCTTCCTTGATGAAGTTTAAGCAGCTTTGCAACCATCCGGATCAATTCACCGGCAGCGGCGAATTTAAAGAGATCGACAGCGGAAAATTTCAACGACTCAGAGAAATTTGTGAAACCATTTATGAGAAACGGGAACGGGTGCTGGTTTTTACGCAGTTCAAGGAAATGACCGAGCCGCTGCGGGATTTTCTTGAAAAAATTTTTCATCGAAACGGAATGGTGCTTCACGGCAGTGTCGCGGTTGCAAAACGCAAGCAGGTGATTGATCAGTTTCAAAGTAACGAGTATTGTCCGTTTATGATTTTATCCCTGAAGGCCGGCGGTGTCGGCCTGAACTTGACCAAAGCCAATCATGTGATCCATTTTGACCGGTGGTGGAACCCCGCGGTGGAAAATCAGGCCACTGACCGGGCGTTTCGGATCGGGCAGAAAAAAAATGTGGTGGTTCATAAATTTGTCACCAAAGGGACCATCGAAGAAAAAATTGATCAAATGCTTGAAAATAAAAAAGAACTGTCCGATCAGGTGATCTCAGCGTCCGGTGCGTCAATGATCACGGAAATGGACAACAAGACATTGATCAGCCTGTTTAAATTATCATTATAATAAGGAGAAAAGCCGCGATGAGTTTTTACGGGTTCCCCAAATATGTACCGGTGGCTGAGAAAAAAGCCAAAGCGGAGAAACAACTCAAGCAGTTAAAAAAGAAAAATCCGGACATTAAACCGGTCATCATAGAAGGTCACGCGATCGCGAAAACATGGTGGGGAAAAGCGTGGAACGAAAATCTGGAAAGATACGCCGATTACAGCAACCGGATCGGCAGGGGCCGGAGCTATGTCCGAAACGGCGCAGTGCTGGATTTGCAAATACTCCCCGGCATGGTGCGGGCGCTGGTCCAGGGGTCTGCGGCAAAGTCGTATGCCGTTACCGTGTCCATCAAAAAGATGCCGGAAAAAAACTGGGCAAAAATGAAACAGGCGTGCCGGGGGAAGCTGGAGAGTCTGCAAAAACTGATCGCTGGAAAATTTCCCAGGGAACTGGCGGAGATATTTACCGCAAAAGGCAGCGGCCTGTTTCCGGTTCCCGATGAAATAACCCTTGAATGCAGCTGCCCGGACTGGGCGGTGATGTGCAAGCATGTCGCCGCCGCCCTTTACGGTATCGGGGCCCGCCTTGATGAAGATCCCCATCTGTTTTTTCTTTTAAGAAAAGTCAACATTACCGATCTGGTTTCTGAAACGGTCAGGGAAAGCAAAAAGGATCTTCTTTCAAAAGCGAAAAAGAAAACATCCCGGGTCATCGAAGATGATAATGCCTTGTCGGATATTTTCGGAATAGACCTGGGCGGGCGAGAAAGAGTTAAAGGGCGGGGGAAAAAGCCGGTGATCAGAATAGAAAAAGGGAAAAAGGCGGACGTCCCCAACCCCCTGAAAGAAAAGCAGGCAAAAATAATAAAAACAAAAAAACCAGCGAAAACAAGAAAGCCGGCGGCTAACCATAAATCAAAGAAAACTACTGCTGCCGGGGTGATTGGGCAGATCATCAGAAAGCGGAAAAAAGGGATTTCCGTTTCAGAAATAATCGCCGTATCCGGGTTCGATGATCAGAAAGCCAGAAATATTATTTATCGTCTGAAAA
>PCSG01000441.1:0-6947 GCA_002772195.1 Desulfobacterales bacterium CG23_combo_of_CG06-09_8_20_14_all_51_8
CCCAGATCGGGGCCGGTCAGAACCTGCCGACCACAGGGGCCGTGTTCATCAGCGTACAGGAAAATGACAAACCCCTGGCCCTGGAGGTGGCGGCCCAGTTTTTGAAAATGGGCTTTAAGATCATCGCCACCCGGGGGACATCAGACTATTTTCATGCCGGCGGCGTCTCCAGCCAGACCGTCAATAAGGTGTCCGCCGGCCGGCCCCATGTGGTGGACGCCATCATGAACCGGGAAATCCAGTTTGTGATCAATACCGGCACCGGCGATAAAACCCGCCGGGACGGATATCTGATCCGTCGGGCGGCCCTGAAGTACAATATCCCCTATGCGACCACCATGGCCGGGGCCCGGGCCATGTGCACGGGCATCGCCGCGCTCAAGAAAAAATCGCTGACCGTACAGACCATCCAGTCTTACCACTCACGTGATTAAACATCATTTTTGAAAGAAAAGAGACCGTTAATAAAATGAAACCAGACCGGGAAGCAGAAGACAGACCCAAAGAAGCCTGCGGGATTTTCGGGATTCACAATCATCCGGAGGCGGCCCGGCTGACCTATTTCGGGCTTTACGCCCTTCAGCACCGGGGCCAGGAAAGCGCGGGGATCGCGGTGGTTCGGGACGGGCGCATCGCCTATCACAAAGGCATGGGGCTGGTTTCCGATGTGTTTGACGACGACCATATGGCCTTTTTAAAAGGTGAATGCAGCGCCATCGGCCATGTGCGGTATTCCACCACCGGAGATTCCATTCTGGTCAATGCCCAGCCATTTGTCATCACCCACAGCGGCAAGTCCTACGGAGTGGCCCATAACGGGAATCTGGTCAACGCCCATATTTTGAAAAAAGAACTGGAAGAAGAAGGCTCGATTTTCCAGACCACAACCGACAGCGAGATTTTTCTGCATCTGTTTGTCAAAAAACTGAAGAACGGGTTTGAACAGGCCTTGATCGACGCGGTGACCCGACTGGAAGGGGCCTATTGCTTTATTTTGCTGACAAGCAAAGGCGAAGTGGTGGGCATTAAAGATCCTCATGGCTTCCGGCCCCTGTGTCTGGGCCGGCTCGCCAACGACCACTATGTGCTGGCTTCCGAATCCTGCGCTCTGGACCTGGTCCAGGCGGAGTTTGTCCGGGAGCTGGATCCCGGAGAGATCGTGATCATCAGCGACGACGGCGTGAAAAGTCTTCATCCCCATCCACCGGCCCAGCGGTCCTGCTGTATTTTCGAGCTGATTTATTTTGCCCGGCCGGATTCCACGATTTTTGGAAGCAACGTCTATCTGACCCGAAAGGCCCACGGCCGCCGGTTGGCCAAAGAAGCGCCGGTGGCGGCGGATCTGGTCATGCCGTTTCCGGATTCGGGAAATTATGCGGCGCTCGGATATGCCGAGGAATCGGGCATTCCCTTTGATCTTGGGATGATCCGGAATCACTATGTGGGCCGCACCTTTATTCAGCCCACCCAGAGCATGCGGGATTTCAGCACGCGCATGAAGCTCAACCCGGTCAAGGAGCTGCTCCGGGGCAAGGATATCATCATTATCGAAGATTCCATCATCCGGGGGACCACCGCCAAAACCCGGGTAAATGCCCTGCGGGACTTGGGGGTAAAGCATGTGCACATGCGCATCAGCTGTCCGCCCCACCGGTTTCCCTGCCATTACGGCATTGATTTTTCCACCAAGGGGGAACTCATCGCCGCCAAAAAAACCGTCGAAGAGCTTCGCGCGTTTCTCGGGCTGGATTCCCTTCATTATCTCTCCCTGGAAGGGATGCTCGATGCCACGGGCGTGGAATGTCCTGAAAAAAAATTTTGTAAAGCTTGCTTTGATGGTTGTTATCCGGTAGGATTTGATGATATTGTATCAAAGACTTGTTTAGAATAGACCCTAAACAGCTTTTTATGATTCCTGCGCAGGGGGCATCAATGATTGAGTCAAAATATTTAAAGGACAATGTCCAAAATATTCAACGGCTTATGGGGATTCCGGGATTGAAGGATTTTGAGACGCGGAATCTGGCAAAGCTCTTGCGGCTCAGCAAAATCAGGGAATATGAAAACGGGGAGGTCATCATCCGGGAAGGAGATGAGGATCCCTGGCTGTATTTTTTGCTTTCCGGCCGGCTGATTATACGGAAAAACAACATTGAAATCGGCCGCATCGATCAGGTGGGAGAAATTTTCGGCGAAATGCGGATCATTGACAGCCTCACCCGGTCGGCTTCCGTGTATGCGGACGGGAAAGTCCTGTGTCTGGGGGTGGATACGTCGGCAAAAGGCCGCTTAAGTTCTGTCAGCACGGAAGAACGCGATGAACGCCTGGAATTTCTTTTGCTGTTGTACCGGATTTTTTCTGAATACATGTCCATCCGCCTGCGGGCCGTCAATGACGAACTGATCAAGGCCAAAGTGGAAGCTCAGGTTCTGATGGAATCCCGGCGCGAGACATCTGAAGCGTAACGGGCCGGGCCGCCGTTTGTCAGGTATAAATTTTCATGAGCCGGACCGTTGCGTTTTCAAAACATTCCGTTAATGTTTTTTTTCACATTCTCACCCGCTGCAATCTTCATTGCCGTCACTGTTATATCAATCCCCGAGAGCACGGCGAAAATACCCTTTCCTTTGACACCATCACCGCGTGGTTGAAACTTTTTGTCGATCAGACGAAAAACGCCAACCTGATTTTCTTAGGCGGCGAGCCCACCCTCCACCCGGATCTGGATCGAGCCGTGAAAGCGGCGAAGAGGATGGGGTATGCCTCCATCACCATTGATACCAACGGGTATCTGTTTCACGATATCATCGAAAAAATCACGCCAAAAGAAGCTGATTTCATCAGTTTCAGTTTAGATGGCGCCACATCGGCCACAAATGACCGAATCCGGGGCGATGGATGCTACCATCACTGCATTGCCGGCATTGAAAAAACCGTGGCCCGTGGGTTTAAAACCAGCCTTATCTACACCGTCAGCAATGATAATATCCATGAACTCCCGATGATGCCCGATCTGCTGGGCCGTCTGGGAGTGAGCCGTTTTTTTATCCAGGTCATCGGGCTCAGGGGAAAATCCGCAGCCCAGGGGAAAAATCACCTTCAGGTGGACCGCTCCACCTGGCGGACGCTCATTCCAGCAGTGGCAGATCAGGCGGCTGCCATAGGCATTACCGTGACGTATCCCAAAGTGTTTCTGGAAAGCGCGGATGTTTTTGAATGCGCCGGTTTGGTTGCGGAAAATTATTTTATTTTTCCCAACGGCCGGGTCTACCGGTGCCCCTTGTGCGAAGATTATCCCCTGCACAGCTTGGAAATTCGGGATAACGTCCTTGTTCCCACCGGAAAAATCAATGAGCAGGACCTGTTTGGTCTCACAATTCCCGAAGGGTGCGTGATGAACCGGCTGGTGCAGGCCGGAAATCTGTCGTATCGCACGGACGGGTCCCCGGAATATAAAATCGCCTGCTGCCTTTTAAAGGAAGAAGTCCCGGGCCGGAAGGTCTGAGATGGGAATTGATGATAAATCTCAAAAATTTTTATTCCATTCTAAAAAATAATCCGAAAACGGTTATTTCCATTGTTTTGGTTGGAATGATCGTCGGTGTTTATTTTCAAGTTTATGCTTTTGAATTTGTCGGCTTCGACGATAATGAATATGTTTATGAAAATCCTCATGTAACAACCGGCATTTCCTTAGAAAATATTATCTGGTCGTTTACCGCTTTTCATTCGAACAACTGGCATCCCCTGACATGGATATCCCACATGATGGACTGTCAGGTTTTCGGCCTGCATCCCGGGTGGCATCATCTCGTCAATCTGCTTTTTCACATCCTCAATTCAGTGCTTTTATTTCTTGTTTTCTCAAAAATGACCGGCGGTTTATGGCAAAGCGCGTTTATCGCCGCAGTGTTTGCCATACACCCCTTGCACGTCGAATCCGTGGCATGGGTGGCGGAGAGAAAAGACGTGCTGAGCGCCTTTTTCTGGATGCTGACCCTGTGGGGTTATCATGCCTACGTCAAACTTCCCGGGATCAAGCGATATATCGGGGTTTTGCTGTTTTTTACGCTGGGTCTTTTGAGCAAACCCATGCTGGTCACATTGCCGTTTGTGTTGCTGCTCCTTGATTACTGGCCCTTGGGGCGGATTCAATTTCAGGAGAAACAATGTGATTTTACTCATTGCGTCCTATCGCAAAAAAATCTGATTCTGGAAAAAATTCCGTTATTTATTCTCTCAGGAGTTTCATCGGTAATGACTTTTGGCGCCCAGAATCACGGAGGGGTCGTAAAATCCTTTGAAACATTTCCGATGATAAACCGAATCGCAAACGCTTTTGTATCCTACCTGAGTTACATGGGGAAAATGATTTATCCGGAAAATTTGGCTTTTCAATACCCGTATCCGGAAAACTTGGCTTTATGGAAGGGGACGGGGGCGGTTTTGATGGTTCTTTTAATAACGCTTCTGGCAATGCACCTGGCGGTAAAACGACCCTATTTTATTGTCGGATGGCTTTGGTATCTGGGCACCCTTGTTCCGGTCATCGGCCTTGTTCAGGTGGGCATGCAGTCAATGGCCGACCGGTATATGTATATCCCAATGGTGGGTCTGCTGATGGTTGTATCATGGGGAGTATCTGAATTTATTCAAAGATGGAAGACCCTAAAGACAGTATCCGCAGCATCCGCAATGATCATTATTCCGCTGTTGATGGTTGTCTCCTGGAAGCAGACCGGATACTGGGCGACCAGCAATAAAATGCTTGAGCACACGTTAAAAGTGACTTCAAATAATTATATCGCCCATGATACGCTGGGCGTAAATCTGTTTCTGGCGGGGAAAACAGACGAAGCCATTTATCATTACTTAAAAGCCGCTCAAATATACCCGAAAAATTATTATACGCAGTTTAATTTAGGCGTTGCCCGTTTTCAGCAAGGGAAAATGGATGAGGCCATTGAGCATTACACCAAGGCCGTCTCGCTTGAACCGAATTATGCAAAAGCCCATTGTAATCTTGGAGCGGCTTTTTTTCAGAAAAAAGAGTATGAAAAAGCAGGGGCGCATTTTTTAAAAGCAATAACCATCGAACCCGATTATATAGATGCGCATTTTAATCTGGGGGTGCTGTATTATACCGATGGGAAAATGGATGAGGCAATCCCCTGTTTTTTAAAAGTTATTGAATTTAGACCGGATTTTGCCAATGCTTATTATTATCTGGGGCTTGTGTTTGATAAAAAAGGCATTGCAGATAAAGCCGTCACGAATTTTCAGGCGGCGTTGCGGTTACAGCCGAATTCTGTTGAGATTCTGCTTGTTCTGGCAGGGGAATTGCTCAAACAAGGTAGCTTTAACGAAGCCATCCGCTATTACTCGGATGCATTGAAGCTGGCTCCGGATAATCTGGTGGCGCATCACAACTTAGGGGTAGCGTTCTTCAATCTCGGTCAGGTTGACAGGGCGATACAACATTATGTTAAAGCCATAAAAATCAATCCAAATTTTGCCGACGGATATTTCAATCTGGGAGGCGCGTTATACACCAAAGGCAATATCGACGGAGCTGCTTCCTGTTTTCAGCAGGCCCTGAAAATAAAGCCAGACTATGAAGAGGCCCAAAGGGAATTGGCAAAATTATTGAATAAGAAAAAATCCGATTCATAGATTCGTTTTACGGAAACATCTCGCAGGAAAAGAGCTTCAGTTTCGCCAGCCGGAATTTGACGGCGGTTATCAGGCAACCCAGACCGTAGGTAACGCTTCTCCTGAAATTGATGGAGGATGCTTCCTCAAAATACAAGGTGGGGCAGGTGACCTCGGCGATCATGTGACCCGCCCATAAAATCTGGGCTATCATCTGGTTGTCAAACACAAAATCATCGGAATTGCGGGAAAGGTCGATTTTTTCCAGTAATTCCCGGGAAAACGCCCGATATCCCGTGTGGTACTCAGAGAGTTTGGCCCCCAGCAGAATATTTTCCAGCATCGTCAGAACCCGGTTCGATACGTATTTCCATTTCGGCATGCCGCCTTTTAAGGCATACCCCCCCAGAATGCGGGAGCCCAGCACACAGGCATAAAGTCCGTTGCCGATCATGGACGCCATGGCTGGAATGAGCTTGGGGGTGTACTGATAATCCGGATGCACCATAATGATGATGTCGCCCCCCTGTTCCAGGGCCAGGCGGTAGCAGGTTTTCTGGTTGGCGCCATAGCCTTTATTTTGGGGATGAGTATGGACCAGCGTATTGGGGAGGGCCTTTGCGATCCGGGTGGTTTCATCCCGGCTGGCGTCATCAACAACGATCACCTGGTCCACAATTTTCTGGTCCATGACTTCATCATAGGTCCGTTTCAGCGTCGCTGCCGCATTATAGGCCGGCATGATCACGATGACCTTTTTGCCGTTGTACATTCCTGTCTCCTGAAAAAGATTCGGATACTCTCTTGAATCGAGTATGAAAAAATTTTATAGATTGGGCAGGGGATTCCGTCAAGGACGATTCTTATAAAAATTTCTGCACCGGGTATCTAAGGACTGTTCGGACGGATAATGACTTGAATATATGGAAAAATTGTCGTATAAAAAATACTCCGCGGAATGAGACCCTGAAGTGCTATTGAAGAGTCGAAATCAATGCGAAATATGAAAATGCCTGAGGTCACAACGACCAGCTTTCGGCAATTAAATTTTAAGGGGGAGCGAATGGAACATCTGATAGACGTGTTTAAAAAACGATGCGATCAAACTCCTGATAAAACCGCGTTTCTGGTTAAACAAAAAGGCGAGTGGAATCCGGTCACCTGGTCCGAAGCCGATAAACAATCCGACCGGATTGCCGCAGGGCTTTTGTCCATCGGAATTTCCCCGGGCAGCGTTGTCTGCATCCTGGGAAATACGCGGCTGGAGTGGACGCTTTCGGACATAGGGATTCTC
>PCSG01000441.1:6984-9101 GCA_002772195.1 Desulfobacterales bacterium CG23_combo_of_CG06-09_8_20_14_all_51_8
TCTCGGGTGAGCAGTCCGCCTATATTCTTAAAGACGCAAACGCCAGAGTTCTGTTTATTGAAGATCAAACACAGATTGATAAAATTTCGCCGCACCTTGAAGATTTGTCCGGCCTTGCATATCTGGTGGGATGGGAGGGGCCGGTAAAAGGGCGAATCGTCATTACGTTCGGTGAACTCATGGACAAAGGCCGGGCGTTGCTTGCCTCCGATCCGGAATGTCTCGCCCGGATTGAGAAGCAGATCAGCCCTGAAGATACCGCCATTATTATCTATACCTCAGGAACGACAGGCCCGCCCAAAGGCGCTTGCCTCACGCATCAAAATTTTCTGGCCGAGCTGACTGCCACCGACGTCGTAAAGCAGGAGGATATCGGCGATACGATGATGTTTTTTCTGCCCCTGTCCCATGTGGGCGAGCGGATCGCCCAATTTATGAGAATCAGCCGAGGGATTACCGGGGCGTACGTTGGCGACATCAAAAAAATCCTGGATGACATCAAGGAAATCCGTCCCACCTTTTTCGGCAGCGTGCCCAGAATTTTTGAAAAAGCCTATGCTAAAATCCGTTCCCAGGTGGATGAGGCGCCGCCAACGAGACAAAAGATATTTTGTTGGGCTGAGAAGATCGGCCGGGAGGTCAGCCGGAAAATTCAGTCCGGTCAGGAAATTCCTCTGGGCCTTTCCATCCGGTATAAATTGGCGGACCGGCTGGTTTTAAAAAAAATCCGGGCGGTATTCGGCGGCCGGGTCCGGTATTTTCTGTCCTCGGCAGCGCCTATCGCCGTTGAAATCATCGAATTTTTTCACGCCTGCGGCATGGTGATCTTAGAAGGGTACGGTCAAACGGAGGTATCCTGTTTCTGCACGCTCAATACGCCCGAGGCCTTTCGTTTCGGTTCCGTGGGCAAATCCTTGCCAGGTGTTCGATTAAAAATCGCGGGCGACGGCGAAATCATGGTCAAGGGGGACATTGTTTTCAAGGGGTACCTCAACCAGCCGGAACTCACCCAAAAGACGCTTGCCAGTGACGGATGGATATATACCGGCGATATCGGCCACATCGATACGGACGGGTTTCTCTGGATCACGGGGCGAAAAAAAGACATCATCATCACGTCCGGCGGCAAAAACGTCACCCCGTCCAATATTGAAAACCTGCTCATGAGCCATCCCCTGATTGAATATGCCATGGTCCACGGCGACCGGCGAAACTACCTCACGGCACTCATTTCACTCTCTCCGGAAAATGCGCCGGCATGGGCGGAGTCCAAAGGATATCCGGGAATGAGTTACGAACAGATCTCCCAGCTTGACGCAGTGAAACTGGAAATAGAAAAAGCGGTTACGGATGCCAACGCGCATCTGGCCAATTTTGAAACCATCAAAAAATTCGTCATTCTTCCCAAGCCCATGGAGATTGAAACCGGAGAGCTGACGCCCACCATGAAAGTCCGCAGAAGAATTGTGGAAGAAAAATATATGAACATTCTGGATGCCCTGTATGCAGAAAAATAAAATGACAAACAACCCGACAGACCCCTTTAAAGAATCCATCGCCAACAGCCAAAAGCGCCTCCTGGCGTTATCCGCGTCCAGCCAAAAAATCATCGGCTATTTCTGCACCTACACGCCCGTTGAAATCCTTCATGCGGCAGGATTTGTTCCTATCCGCATCGGCGGCGGGATGGGGCGCATGGACAAGGCCGCCGCCCATCTGCCGGAATTTATCTGCCCGTTTATGAAACTATCCCTTGAAAAAGCCCTGGGCGGACAGTTTGATTTTCTTTCGGGTCTCGTTCAGGGATATTCCTGTGACGCGGCCTGCGGCCTGGTCAATATCTGGAAAGATATTTTTAAAGGCAGGCTTTTTCACTCCCTGCCAATTCCCTACAACAATACCCGTGAATCCAGGGCCTATTACCGATCGGCTATTTTGGAATTGACGGCCCGACTCGAAACTATCGGCGGACAGTTCAGCGAAACCGCACTGAAGGCTTCCATGGACCTGTATTCCCGAATTCGGCGCCTTCAGCTTGAATTATACGATCATCGTCAAAAAGGAAATCCCGCAATTTCTTCAAGCCGCCTGATGACCCTTGTGGATGCCGGCGCTCT
>PCSG01000221.1:0-5679 GCA_002772195.1 Desulfobacterales bacterium CG23_combo_of_CG06-09_8_20_14_all_51_8
TCATTCCGGCGAAAGCCGGAATCAAGCAATTTCAATATGTTCTGGATGCCGGATCAAGTCCGGCATGACG
Organism: Desulfobacterales bacterium CG23_combo_of_CG06-09_8_20_14_all_51_8; assembly: GCA_002772195.1. Taxonomy (GTDB): domain Bacteria; phylum Desulfobacterota; class Desulfobacteria; order Desulfobacterales; family Desulfosalsimonadaceae; genus SURF-3. Next base: position 71 of record PCSG01000221.1, read on the forward strand.
GAATCCGACTTTTTACGAGAGCATCAAAGTTGTAAGTGCCTAAAGTGCCTAAAGTTTCGGAGTCGCTTCGCTCCTTCAATTTTTATACTGATAGATCGGGGTTTTGGTGAAGCCATCAATCCTGATTTTTTTTGTTAATCGAGGTAAATATTGCCAACAATTCTGAACATTCATCAAAAACCGGTTTTAATTTATCAAAGGATATCAATCATTTTTAATAAAATCTGCGCGGAGCGCAACATCAACTTTAGGCACTTTTAACTTTAGCGCACTTTAGGCACTCCTTTTTTCACTTCAACTTCATCCGGAACCGTTTCACGGCCAGACTGATAAAAAACACCCCCACCCCGGTCATGGCCAGAAACGAGGGCCATAATTCCATGGGGCCGTTGCCTTTGAGCATGATGCCCCGGATAATCACCAGAAAATGAGTGGCCGGGATGATTTTGGACACCACCTGAAGCGGGAGCGGCATGGACGCCACGGGGAATACAAACCCGGAGAGCATGACCGACGGCAGCAGGGTCCCCACAAGAGAGAGCATCATGGCCACCTGCTGGGTGGCCACCAGTGTGGAGATGAGCATGCCGATGGCCAGGGCCGTGAACACATAGAAAACGCAGAACAAGAGCAGCGTGGACCATGACCCCAGCATGGGCACCTCAAACCACAGACGGCCGAAAATCAGGATAAACACCGCAATGACAAACGCCAGGATCAGATACGGGATGGCCTTGCCCAGCACCACTTCATAGGGCTTGATGGGACTCACCAGAATCTGCTCCATGGTGCCGGTTTCCTTTTCCCGGGCGATGGTCACCGAGGTGAGGAGTGCGCCGATCATGATCAGGAGCAGCGCGACAATGCCCGGAACCACAAAGTGGGCGGACACCATGTCCGGATTATAGAGCATCCGGGCCTTGATGCGGATGGGCATCCCGCTCCCATTGGATGACATGGACAGGGATTGGCTGACAAACACATTTTCCAGATAATTCTGGACCAGGGTCGCGCTGTTGGCGTCGGTGCCGTCGGCAATCACGCCGATTGGAGATTCGGGAGAGCCTGCCAGACGACGCGCAAAATCCGCCGGTATGATGAGGGCCGCCCGGGCAATGCGCCGGGTGAACAGACTTTCGGTTTTTCTCGGGTCACTGTACCTTACCACAATGTTGAAATAGGGCGAAGCGCTTAAGGTTTCAATCAGATCCCGGCTGGCGGGGGTCCGGGAGAGATCGCAGATCCCTATCCGGATGTGTTTTAAATCCATGTCGATGGCGTAGCCGAAGATAAACATCATGAGCAGGGGCATTAAAAAAAGGATCAGCAGGGACCGGGGATCTCTTCGGATATGGATGAATTCTTTCCGGATGAGCGGCATCAGCCGTGAATTGATCATGATGGTTTACCTGTCCACCAGTTGGATAAAAATATCCTGAATGGAGGTCATGCCGTATTTTTTCTTGATGGCGAAGGGTGAATCCATCTCCACAATCCGGCCCTTATCCATGATGGAAAGCCGGTGGCAGTATTCCGCCTCGTCCATGTAGTGGGTGGTCACGAACACCGTAGTGCCGCCGGCCGCCAATTCCGAAATAAGATCCCAAAAATATCTGCGGGCAATCGGATCCACCCCTCCTGTGGGCTCATCTAAAAACAGAATGGGCGGTTTATGTAAAATGGCGCATGCAAGCGCCAGTCGTTGCTTGAATCCCAGAGGCAGTGAAACCGTCCGGCGGTTTTCCATTTCTAACAAATTCAGCGATCCGTCCAGTTCTTTCACCCGCTCCCTGATTTTCTGACTGCTCAGGCCGTAAATGCCGCCGAAAAATAAGAGATTTTCCCGGACCTTGAGGTCGTCATACAGGGAAAACCGCTGGGACATATACCCGATGCGGGTTTTGATTTTTTCATACTCCCGGTTGACGTCCCAGCCGCCCACGGTTCCCTCCCCGGAAGACGGTTTCAAAAGGCCGGTGAGCATCCGGATGGTGGTGGTTTTTCCGGCCCCGTTGGCGCCCAGAAATCCGAATATTTCCCCCTGGCTGACATCAAAGGACACGTTGTCGACAGCGACAAAATCTCCGAACCGCTTTGTGAGATTCCGGACGGAGACGGCGGGGGGCGAAGGCAGGGCAGATGGGGCATGCATGGAATGCGTCATATGTTGTTTCAATGGTAAGTTTGAAGTTTGAAGTGACTAAAGTGACTAAAGTGCCTAAAGTTGAGGAGTCGCTTCGCTCCGTTATTTATATTTAAAAATTGATTAAAAGTCCGAAACTTTAGTCACTTTAGTCACTTGTAACTTGTTTCCTGTTTTAATTTTTTTCCACAATCAACGAAATAAAAGTATCTTCAAGTCCCGGTTCGGCGGCTTCAACCGAGCGAATGGAATGCCCGGAATTTTCAGCTTCGCGGCAAAGGCTATCCATGGTTTCGGTTGTGTCGGCAAACAGACTCACATGAACGCGGTCGCCCAGAATCTGCACCTGGTTGGGATGGAGCCGTTTTTTAAACCAACCGGCAATCGCGGGCAAGTTAAGGCCGAAGAGCGCATACACGACCCCGGTAAAACGCTCAATGATTTCAGCCGCCGTTCCAACCGCCAGAATATTCCCCTTATTGATTAAGGCGATCCGGTCGCATTTTTCCGCTTCATCCATATACGGTGTCGCCACCAGAAGGGTGACCCCGCCCTCCTTGAGTGTTTTGAGGATCCCCCAGAATTCCCTGCGGGAAACCGGGTCAACGCCGGTGGTGGGTTCATCGAGGATCAGCACTTTCGGCGTATGGATCAAGGCGCACGATAACGCGAGCTTCTGTTTCATACCGCCGGAGAGCTGTCCGGCGCGGCGCTTTACAAACGGCGTCAGCCGTGAAAATTGCAGAAGCGCTTCGGTTCGTTTTAACCGTTCCTGACGGGGTACCCGGAACAGGTCGGCGAAAAAACGAAGATTTTCACCCACCGTCAGGTCCGGGTAAAGGGAAAACCGTTGGGGCATGTATCCAATGACTTTGCGGACCTGTTCCGGCTCATTATTGACTGAAATCCCAAGCAGCCTGCATTGGCCGTCATCCGGGTCCAAAAGCGATGTGAGGATGCGGATCAAGGATGTTTTTCCTGCCCCGTCCGGCCCGATAAGGCCGAACATTTCTCCGGGCTTGATATCAAAACTGACGGAGGACAGGGCGATGGTTCCCTGGTATTGTTTTTTGAGATCGGTTATTTGGATTGCAGGCTCACCCATTGAATACGATTACTCCAGAGACAGGAACACTTCAGCCGGCATGCCGATTTTTAAAATATCATGGTTGTTTTCCAATTTGACTTTAACCGCGTACACCAGTTCCGCCCGGGCTTTTCTGGTCTGTACATTTTTCGGGGTGAATTCCGCCTCCGGAGAAACCCACGACACTTTTCCCGGAAACGGGTCAGGGGTTGCATCCACCCGGACAAACACATCCTGGCCCAATTTAAACCGGTCGAGATCGGTTTCCGCCACATATATTTTAATCCATAAATTTATCAGATCCGCTATCTTATAAAGCGCTCCGCCCTGGACGGCGATCTCCCCGGGTTCCACATATTTTTCGACGACCGTGCCGTCAAGCGGAGAAACAACGGTGCCGTCGGCAATCTGGCGGTACAGAACCGCCATGGTGGCCTCCACCTGGGCGCGCTTGGCATCCAGCAAAGGTATCTGGGATTTTGCCGCGGTCAATTGACTGCGGGCCACGCTGATCTGAGTGGAAATATCGTCAAACTGCTGCTGGGTGGCGGAGCCTTTGGAATAGAGTTCCTTGATCCTTTTGTACCGGATCTGCACGTTATCAAGATTATCCGATGCCTGGTCGATGGCGGCTTCAGCGGCTATCCGGCTGGCGTCTATTTCTCCGAGACTCGCCTGGAGCTGGGCTTTCTGAAGCACCAGTTTTTCCACATCAATGCTCGCCAGCAATTCATCGGCTTTTACGCTATCCCCTTCCTCCCGGGTCAATTTTAGGATGGTGCCGCTTGTCAAGGCGCCGATCATGACTTCCGTCGCCTCCAGGGTCCCTGATCCCGCGAACCCGGCGGGAAGTTTGTCCCGGCAACTCGAAATTAAAAGCACGCTGATCAAAATGCACACCCATTGTCCGAATCTTTTAACGTTCATCAGGGATTCTCCTTTGCCAAATCGTAACGCCACTCTTCCACGCCTTTTGCTCTTAAATAATCCGCCCAGGCGGTCTGGACTTCCGCTGAAATTACGGCCAGTTCGGATTCCGCGTTCATTAACTCCGTGTGGGCGTCTAAAAAATCCGTATTGGTCGCCATTCCCACTTTAAAGTTATCTCCCTTTGTATTGAAATTTGCCTGAGCGGACGCCACTTTTTCTTTTGCGATCAGCATTTTCCGATAGGCTTCTTCATAAGACAGCCGGGTGTTGATCCGGTCAAGTTCGATCCGCCGGTCCAGAGCTGTTTTGACCTGTTCCAGTCGGGACTTCTTGGAGGCTGCGGCATTGACCTCATTTTTTTGCTGGTCCATGTCAAAAATATTCCAGGATACATTCATACCCGCCTGCCACCACGTTTCCCATTCGGGTTGAGTGGCGACAAACCCCGGCCAACCGTAATGACCGGATGCGGTTAGTCCCACCTGAGGTTTTAAGCCTCCGGCGGCAATGTCGGTTTCGGCGGCCGCAGCTTCAACCTGCTGCTCGGCGATTTTCTGCTCCGGGCGTTCGATTGTTGAAGATAAAAGTTCGCCCGGTATCGGCCAGGGCGGCTGCTGATTTTCTTGTCTTGAAATTTCAATGGGGTTGTCCGGCGGCAATCCCATGCGCTCTAAAAGAGCGGCCTTGGCTCGGGCAATGGCGTTTTCCGCCTCTATAATTTTGAGTTCCATATCCAACCGGCGGATGTCGATGGGAAGCAAATCGCTTTTTAAGAGCATCCCCTGATCCGTCAAATTCGTCGCGTCTTTTAAATGACTTGCGATCAGCTCCCGGCTGGCCGTGGCGATGCGTTTAAATTCCTGAGCTTTTGACACCTGATAAAAAGCGGCGATCACCTGGTTCCGGACCTGACTTTTGGCCAGGGCGATTTGATATTCAGAGCCTTGAAATCCGGCTGTCGCGGCCCGGATGCCCCCTTCGATCCGGCCGCCGGTATAAAGCGGCTGCATCAAGTACAGCGCCAGATCCGCTTTTTCATGTTCTCCGATGGTGATATTTTTCCCCGGTATGGTCAGCATCCCGAGGGGAGGGGGGGGGCTTCGACTGTTGTGTCACCCAGGCTCATCTGATTCACTTCGTTGGTATAGCCTGACATGGCGTTGATATCGACGGTCGGATATTTTCTGCCATGGGCCTGATCCAGCTTGAATTGGGCTTCGTCCCGGGCTTTTTTTGTCTGAGATATATCCAGATTGTTCGTAAAGGCGATCTCAAGGCATTCATCGACCGTCAAGGGTTTTTCCCCGGCCAGGGAGAATTGAGGGGTAAACAGTACCATTAAAGATAGGATGACCGCGACCCGGCATGCCCGGTAAACTTCCTTATGATATGATAATTTTTTTCCCATTGATTCCTCTTTTTATTCTTTTTTCAAGACCGCTCTGAAAA
>PCSG01000221.1:5702-5886 GCA_002772195.1 Desulfobacterales bacterium CG23_combo_of_CG06-09_8_20_14_all_51_8
ATATCTTCAGGCCATTGGCTTCCGATGTTTTCGGGTCCCAGCAGGCTGATTTGCTGTTTAATCAGCGTTTCCATCTGTTTGAGAAAAACAAACGGGCTGATGAGCATGAAATGAATGATCAAGGCTGAGGCTGGATGGAATTCATCGTTTTCAACTCCCTGCTTGATGATTTGCGACAGGGTTT
>PCSG01000221.1:5928-7769 GCA_002772195.1 Desulfobacterales bacterium CG23_combo_of_CG06-09_8_20_14_all_51_8
TCCAGGATGGCGCTTAAAGACCACACCACTGCTTCCGGGAGATTCTTGCCGCCGGAAGCGGTTTCGCGCAGCATGATGGGCGGGATTCGCGGGTTCTGCTGAATAGAAGTTGAAACGGTTTGAAAATAAACGTGCAGATTTTCGGTGGGGGACTTCCCCCATTTGATATTTTCCCCCATCACAGCCGCCATGTTTCCAAAGGTGGAATTGAGCACGGTGGCGTAAAGGGCTTCTTTGTCTCCGATATGATAATAAATCATGGCTTTGTTGATTTTTGCCTGCCGGGCGATCTCGTCCATGCGGGCCCCGGCATACCCCTTGTCCGCGAATTCGTTCGTGGCCGCCTCAAGGATTTGGCGATACATCACGGAGGCGTCTTTTTTGGCGGTTGGTTTTGTCATTTGAAACCGAACATTTTGATTTTTTTATAAATTTATCAACGACCAAAGCCAAAGAATGTAAAAAACTAACCAAACAGTTTAACCAACTGGATGGTTAATAAATTGTCCAGAAAAATCTGTCAATATTTATTTAGCCATCCGCTTTTTTACGTCCCAAACTCCGCCCGCTCGATGAGTTCCGTCTGAATCTCCCGGTTTAGCATGGTGAAATAGGCGTTGTATCCGGAGATGCGCACCATGAGGTGGGAATAGTTTTCCGGATGGGCCATGGCGTCCTTTAAGGTTTCCGATGTCACCACGTTAAACTGGAGCTGCATGCCGCCCAGGTCAAAATAGGTCTTCACATAGGAGGCCATGATGTCCACGCTTTGTTCCCGGCTATCTTCCGGGCTCAGGTTTAATTTTACGTTAAAGGCGATATTGTTGTCCATGCATTCCGGGTCCAATTGGGCCACGTCCCGGATATTGTCCAGAAAGTTTTTCGACGCGGACGGGTGCGGGGTCAGTCCCGGCGTGAAGGCCTTCCCGTAAAGACGCCCTGACGGCAGAGCGCCGGAAAGGGACCCGTAGGCCACATGCTGGGACATGGACCAGAACCCGGTGGTGTATCGGCCGCCCCGGAAATTGGTGAGCCCCGTATGAATGTTATGAACCATGCGGGCCACCCGGTTGGCCATGGTCACGGCCTCGGGATTGCCGGACCCGAATTTCGGGACTTTCGTCATGATTATGGCGTGCAGGGCCGGATCATTTTCAAAATTGGCGTCCACGGCCGTCTTGAGCCGGCCAAAGGATATGGTTTTTTTGTCAAATACCAGATGTTTCACGGCCATCAGCGAATCCGTGACATCGGCGAGGCCGATGTTGGATGTGCCGGACGTGTTGTACCGGGCCCCGCCGGAAGTGACATCCCTTGCCTTTTCAATGGCCCCGTCCATGAGGGCCGAGAGCAGGGGCGTGGGCCTATGATCCGCGTGGGCGTGGGCCAGCATATTGTTAAAATCCGACGCCTGGCGGATGAGAAATTCCGTCTGGGACGCGAAGGCCCTGAAAAAATCATCAAAACAGGCGAAATCCCCGGTATCGATGCGTCCGGTTTTCGGTCCCGGGTCCCAGTTCATGAGGGGATGGGTCCCGTTGTTTAAGGCCATTTCCAGGGGCGCCACCAGGTTGAACAGGATGGAGCCGGTATGGCCCATGTGCTTTCCGGTGATGGTGGGCTCCACGCAACCTGTGGCGGACCAGTCGCGTAGGTCTTTTTTGGGATAGCTATGGGGGCTGAGGGCCGCAAACACCGCCCGGTCATTGTGCATGGACGGGGTGCCGGCGGTGATGATGTTCACCTCGCAGAGGCGCTTTAGATAGCGGGAGCTGTTTACATCCGGATGAAACCGGGCGTTGACGTTGACATCCCGGAGCCCCAGCATTTCAGCGGCCTTG
>PCSG01000221.1:7959-8078 GCA_002772195.1 Desulfobacterales bacterium CG23_combo_of_CG06-09_8_20_14_all_51_8
TTTCCGCGTTTGTCTTCAGCTTTTCCATGTCTGCGGCAAAATACGGCTGAAGTATCTGGTCCAAGCGGCCGAAAGAGAATCCGGTATTGGCGTTTTCAAGATTCAAGGCCACCCAACTG
>PCSG01000221.1:8118-8260 GCA_002772195.1 Desulfobacterales bacterium CG23_combo_of_CG06-09_8_20_14_all_51_8
GATGCACGGCGATTTTTTCGCAGACGGCGGAAAGTTTTTCCAGTTCTTGTTTGCGCTTCGGGTCGGATTCAGACGCAGCTTGAAGTTCGGCCAGACCGGAGAGATTTTTCGCATAGGCGGAAAAACCGTCCAGGCAGATTTT
>PCSG01000221.1:8355-12219 GCA_002772195.1 Desulfobacterales bacterium CG23_combo_of_CG06-09_8_20_14_all_51_8
GCAGGGTCTTGAAATCCGGGATCGTATGGGAAATTCCCACGGACTTCCACACAAAATAAGCCACCCATCGCTCTTCAATGCGCTGGCACAAGGGATAATCATGGCCCCTGCGCACCCATTCCCGGAAATTGCGATCCTTCCAGAACGGGAAAATGTCCGTGTGGAGTTTTTCCCGGGTTTCTTCTGAAATGGCGTAGGGATTTAAAAATCGCCGGTCAATGGAGCCCAGTTCTCCCCAGATCAGGGTGCCCTGGGCATCCGGATAAACAATGACGCCGATGGTGTCATGGGTTGTGGTGGTCCCGGCGATGAGGTCGTTTGCCCGGATGATGGGTTTTTTATTTTTCATGAGAAATTGAAAGGCCAAAGCCTGGCGCAGGGTCGGGTTCCAAGAATTACCGGTTTCGTCGGTTTCAAAACCGTTCTTCCGGAACCAATGGGTGAGCAGCTCGGCCCGCTCCGCGCAGATGGCCGGTTTTACGGAAAAATAGGCGTCATGGAAGGTTTTCAACCGGGGGAAATCATCCAGGTTAAATTCCGACAGATAGGGGTCGGTTAGATGGACCACGCCGGGATCCGGGGCGTGTCCGGGATCGGGAAGGGCCATGTGATATGCGGCTCGGGCCGATAAATTTAGGGCGAAATCCGGATTGTGGAGGCCGTAGTTCTTTTTTCTTTCAACGATATCCGCCTCGTGGGCCTTTGCCATCATTTTCAAATGTTTCTTGCCCATGAGCAGGGAAACAAAATAGTTGAAGAGCTGGAGGCAGGCCAGGTTGCCGTCTAAAGTCATGCGGTTTTTTAAAATCAGGCCCAGCACTTCATTGGGGGTGGACCGGAGCATGTCAAGCAGGGCCGCCTCATCGGAAAACCACAGGGTCACATCCACGTTTTCGGGAATGGTCCTAATGACAGACATTTTCCCGCCTGAAAACACGGCGGTCTGGCAAATGCCGTCCGTCCGGGTCCGGAATCCGATCTTGAAATTCATCCACCCGTCCGCGCCTTTGAGGTAGCGGTTCAGGGAGGGCCTGCGGTTGAACAAAAGGGCCATGATCTGAAGCAAGGCATGGGACAGGGAATTATAGGCCCAGGTTTTGCTCCGGCGCATCGCCCGATGGGTAAAATCAGGTCTGGATGCCACCAGTGAGGTGGTCAGGAGTTTTGAAAGGGAGTTGGGTTTCATGGGAGGCCTTTCAATTGGAATGTCATTTGGGAATGGGAAATTTATGCCGCCCGTGATTCATGGATGTTTTGGGCATGGGAGCTTTATTCGAGAGATATATCCCGCAAATATTTTTCCACGGCGGTTATGAAAATCCTGGCATGGTGCATTATCTCTTGGGCTTCCTCCGGACTGATCGGCGTAATCGCAAGATAATCCGATGTTTGACGTGATTCAAATGCATTGTGGAGGAATCTGGAAAGTTCTTTGGGGAAGATTCCTTTTTTCACGAACTCCGCGTCGAATAAAGCAATGGCCCCGGAATGCTTTCGCGGGACCTTGTCGATGCATTGGAGAATGGCGAGTACCGCATAAAACATCGCATAATAAGCCCGGTTTATCGCCCCAAAGGTTGTTTTCCCATAGGAAAGAAGAATATTCGCCTCTTCCAGCGCAGCCTTGGCTTGTTGAATGCGATATTGAACCAAGACCTGCTGATCCCTGTTCTTCATATCCGCATTCCCTCTTCCCGGATCGCAGTTGCCAGTAGAGAGGCCCTGTCGGGTCCGTTCTCCCAGCTTTCCCGATTTACGATGACTGGAACAATGACGACGCCGGCGTTGAACCCGATCTCCCAAGCGCTGTCGGACACAATTTTTCGAGATCGCCGCGAAATCGGTTCATCGAGAATCACCAAGACGTCCATGTCTGAATCAGGCGCTGCGTCTCCTCTCGCTCGGGAACCGAACAACATCATTTCATGAAGATTTACCTGTTTCCGCAGATGGTTTTTCAGTTTATTCATAACTTGGAGATCGTCGGCCTTCATTGCACTGCCTTTTCAGCTCATGGTTGAAAAATGGGAACAAGGGAATGGCGAAATTATGCCTTATTAAAAAAATATATAATAAAATTAGATCAGTATGTAAAGATGATTTTATTTTAACCCGGCGCCTTTTTATCCCCTCTGATGCCCGAATCACCGAGAAGGATGAATGATGGAAAATCTCTGTGTTCTACTGGTTCATTTTTGTGCATGCGTGTTTTCCGCCCCCACCGCCAGCTTCAGAAGGTCCCGGAACAATCGGTCCATAAAGGCGTCGCCGGTTTCCACCACTTCCGGCAGGACCCGGCTGTTTAAGAGATTCACCACGCCGTGAAGGGCGCTCCAGACGAGAATGGTGCGGTACAGGGCTTCGGATTCGGAAATAGCCTCTTTCCCATCATAGAGATCCCGGATGGCCCGGACCGTAATGTCCGCCACTTTGAGCGCGGTCTGTTTTTCAATGGTCGCGGCGGGTTCCATGGGCGTTCCCTTGTAATCCGCATATTTGGGGGTGTTCCGGCTGAACATGATCTCATAATAATCCGGGAACTCCATTCCGAAAGCGAGATACGCCCGCATCATAGCGTAAAGCCTGTCCGGGCCTGGCTGGAGGGAGTCATAAATCTCCTGGAACCGGTCGGCCAGCATCTGAAATCCCCGGGTCTGGATGGCGAGGTAGAGATCATCCTTGTTCTGGTAATAATTATAAATGTTGGCGGCGGTCATTTTCAGGCGTCCGGCCAGTTTGCGCATGGATAGGGCCTCAAACCCGTCATCGCACATGAGCTTTAAGGCCGTGGTGAGAATGGCGGTCTTGATGGATTCGACTTCTTCCGGACTTCGGGGGAGTTTGGGCATTGGCTGCCTCTATGTTTATCGGGGTTGTATTTTGAACGACGTTAATTTAACATCGTTCAAAATACAAGTCAAATTAAAATCAGCTTTCGAAAATTATAACTGCGCCTTAAAGGAATCTGATATTTCCAGAACGCTTATGTTCTGCACGTTCCCTTGAATTACCTCTTGATTTTTCCATATTCTAATGTATTCTTAACGCATACAATTTCAGGAGGTGACATATGAAAACAACGACGGTTCGCATTAATGATAATATGCTGGGGCGCATTGACGGCTTGGCAGCCTCCTTGAGCCGTTCCCGATCCTGGATTATCAATCAGGCTATTGAACGGTTTATTGACTATGAGGAATGGTTTGTTCAGGAAGTTACAGACGGCTTGAAAGAGATAGATCAAGGCAAGATCGCAACAGATGATGAGGTGGTCGCCGGATTTGGTAAATGGGGTGTGGATGCGAGTTAAGTGGACCCGCAAGGCGCTTGTTAATCTGGACAACGCTGTGGCATTTATTGCCGCCGACAAGCCGGCAGCAGCGACGAATGTGGCGCTGAAGATATTAAATGCCGCCAAAATGTTAGCCGCACAACCTGGAATCGGACGGCCTGGGAGAGTTTCCGGGACACGCGAACTTATTATACCAGGTTTACCGTATGTCCTGCCATACGCGGAAAAAGACGGGGTTATATTTATTCTAAGGGTGCTTCATACATCAAGGAAATGGCCTGAAACGGTTTAACGTCAATCAAGGTTGCTCGCCATATTAATTATGTCGGGCGTCCCCGGAATTCCCCCCGGAATTCCCCCCATATTAATTGGTAGGGCGTCCCCGGAATTCCCCGGAATTCCCCCGGGACATCTTATAGAACTGACCAATTTTTTCCCTCTTACTTTTCTTAATGGGCAAGAAAAGTACGCAGAAACCCAGCCCTGTGCTGCGGCAATTTCTGCCCCCTTCTGGTTTCCGTGGCGGGGTCAAAAACTCACTTGATGAATTGAAACCCTTATTGTCCTTAAAG
>PCSG01000221.1:12250-15074 GCA_002772195.1 Desulfobacterales bacterium CG23_combo_of_CG06-09_8_20_14_all_51_8
CCTTCCCACTTCCGGCCTTGCCTTCGTTCAATAGGTATGCTAATAATTCAAAATAGTTATTAACCGGGTTCATCTATATTTCAATTAAATCATGCCGGAAAAGGGGGAGCAATGATGACCACATATGATGACAGGCCATGGTTAAAGGCTTATGACCCGGGAACGCCGCCGGATATTGCTATCCCGGCGAAAACCTATACCGACGCCCTGTTGGAAGGCCTGGCCGCTGCCCCGGACCGGGCAGCCATGCACTTTATGGGAACCGCCCTTTCCTACCGGCAGTTGGATGAGATGTCATGCCGGTTTGCCGCTTTTTTAACGGACAACCATGTTAAACCGGGAGATGTTGTGGGACTGAGCCTGCCCAACATCCCCCAGTTCCTGATCGCGCTTTGCGGCGCCCTGCGGGTCGGCTGCACGGTCACGGGCGTGTCCCCCCTGCTGACGCCCAAGGAACTCTCCCATCAGCTCAACGATTCCGGCTGCCGGGTGCTGGTTACCCTGGATGCCGTCTTTGAACGGGTATTGACCAAAATCGAAAACCAGGTGCCCGGATTGTCCCATGTCGTCACCACCCGCATCGGCGACTATCTGCCCGCAATCAAACGGATACTGGGCAGACTTCTCAAAAAACTCCCGACCGGAAAGGTAACGCCCCTTGACGGCAAAATGATCCGGGAATTCACGCAGGTGATGGCTCAGTATCCGCCGAACAAGCCGAAAGGCACGGCAACGCCGGAAAGCATCTGCCTGATTCAGTACACCGGCGGCACCACCGGACTTCCCAAAGGCGTTGCGCTGACCCACCGCAATATCTTTTCAAACCTCACCCAGGTAAAAAACTGGACCGAATTTCAAATGGCCCGGGATGTGCTGTGTTCCGGTTTTCCGTTTTTCCACCTGGCCGGCCTGATGTTCGGCATGACGGCCATGGCCACGGCCAGCACCCAGTGCCTGATTCCGGACCCGAGAAACACCCGGCACATCTGCAAAGAAATCCGGACCCATGCCCCCTCGATTTATGCCAACGTGCCCACCCTGTATCAGATGCTGATGGATGACCCGGGATTTAAAAAACTCGATTTTACGCCCGCCAGGATTTTTGTATCCGGTGCGGCCCCGTTTGCCGTGGAATCGATCCGGGCTTTTGAAGCAATCGTCGGCCGGGGCAAAGTCGTGGAGGTCTACGGCATGACCGAAACCAGCCCGATCATCACCGGCAACCCGCTGGCGGGGAATAAGAAAATCGGGTCCGTGGGCGTGCCGGTCTCGAACACCCATGTCCGGATCGTTGATGTGGAAACCGGAACGAAAATCATGCCGGTCGGCGATCCCGGCGAGCTCATTGTGCGCGGCCCCCAGGTGATGAAAGGCTATCACAACAAGCCCGAAGAAACGGATCATGCCCTGCGCGAACACGACGGCCGCATCTGGCTGCATACCGGTGATGTGGCCCGCATGGATGAAGACGGATACTTTTACATTGTGGACCGGGCCAAGGACATGCTCAATGTGGGCGGATTTAAAGTCTTTTCAAGGGAAGTGGAGGAGACCCTGTACCGGCATCCCTCGGTTGAGTTTTGCGCCATCATCGGCCGGCCGGACCCCAAACGGCCCGGCAGCGAGATCGTCAAGGTGGTCATTCAGCCGGCATCCGGCGCCAAAGGCCGGAATACCGATACGTTAAAAGAGGATATCATTTCCTATTGCCGCGAAAACATGGCCCCTTACAAGGTCCCCAAAATTGTAGAATTTGTCGATGAAATGCCGCTGACAACGGTGGGAAAAGTGGATAAAAAGGCGCTGCGGTAAACACGTACCCGGGGGGATGCGGTCAGCAGAAGACGGATTACTTCTACCAGAAAAAAAGCCTTGCAGATTAGATGGTTACATGGTATTCACATCAGTGAGAATTCATAAATTGGGTTCGTAAAAATATGACATATGACATCCAATTCAAACCAATGGCAGTGAAGGATATTGGAAAGCTGCCGTCTCGTATTCAAATATGGAATTAAATGTTCAAATAATAAAGAAAAACGGTAAAAATGAATTCGTTGTTTTACCCTATGACGAATTTCAGAAAATACAGGAAGAACTTGCTTCATACGAAGACCTTCGATGCCTTAGAGAAGCCAAGATAGAAGAGAGGGACGCGCCAACCATTGGGATTTCAGAGTTGAAAAAAATAATTACAGGACGAACATCAGCTAAATCAAATCGGCCTCGTAAACTCGGCGGCTGATCACCGTGCCGCGACCTCTGTATACTGTCTAACGTTTGTATACTTTGTAAACAACGTCCCTTATCACATATACTTTGTAAACAACGTCCCTTATCACAACGTCCCTTATCATTGTAAACAACGTCCCTTATCATACTTATCATAAACAACGTCCCTTATCATGTAAACAACGTCCCTTATCATATCACTTATCAAATTCTTTTTCAGGTGGGGAACAAATGGAAAATTCATCAGCAGTGACGGGCAAATTGATTTTGAAGACCATATCCGGGAACTGCGCATCCCGATCCTGTTTGTCAATGGAGATCGGGATTATGGGGTCCCGGAAAAAGCTGTCCAGGAAGCCTTTGATAAAGCCGGATCAGCGGACAAGACCTTCCAGACCTTTGGAAAAGAAAATTCAGGGCATTACTGGGGCCACTGCGACCTGATCTGTGGAAAACAAGCACCCACAGTCACCTGGCCGTATATGCGGAACTGGCTGGAAGAACGGGTATAAATTAGCAAAAATCCTATGGTTACAAATAACAGTTGTATATATTAAAATCAATAAGTTATTGATTAATCCATTGCCATACT
>PCSG01000422.1:0-744 GCA_002772195.1 Desulfobacterales bacterium CG23_combo_of_CG06-09_8_20_14_all_51_8
CCGCTACACCAGGAATTCCACTTCCCTCTACCATACTCAAGCCAAACAGTTTCAAATGCACTTCCGGGGTTGAGCCCCGGGCTTTCACATCTGACTTGTTCGGCCGCCTACGCGCCCTTTACGCCCAGTAAATCCGAATAACGCTTGCACCCTCCGTATTACCGCGGCTGCTGGCACGGAGTTAGCCGGTGCTTCCTTCAGTGGTACCGTCAGTACCCAATGCTGTTCACATTGGATAGATTCTTCCCACTTGACAGAGCTTTACGAACCGAAATCCTTCATCACTCACGCGGCGTTGCTGCGTCAGGGTTTCCCCCATTGCGCAAAATTCCTCACTGCTGCCTCCCGTAGGAGTCTGGACCGTGTTCCAGTTCCAGTGTGGCTGATCATCCTCTCAGACCAGCTAACCATCGTCGCCTTGGTAGGCCATTACCCCACCAACTAGCTAATGGTACGCGGGCTCATCTCCAAACAACAGCTTACATGTAGAGGCTGTCTTTGATCTCTCCCACCTCAATGAAAAAGATATTATCCGGTATTAGCACCCCTTTCGGGGTGTTATCCCAAATTCGAAGGCAGATTACCCACGCGTTACTCACCCGTGCGCCACTTTACTCGCTCTAGCAAGCTAAAGCTTTCTCGTACGACTTGCATGTGTTAAGCACGCCGCCAGCGTTCATTCTGAGCCAGGATCAAACTCTCCAATTAATATCTCATGCACCCTCTCAGGCACACATTAATCCT
>PCSG01000422.1:850-9806 GCA_002772195.1 Desulfobacterales bacterium CG23_combo_of_CG06-09_8_20_14_all_51_8
CTTTTTTCGATCCGCCAAAATTTTTAAGCGCTGCCCCTTCCGGTAAAAATGGCTCCCGGGCTCCCGTGAAAAGGATGGAGGGGTTCTACATGTCACCCATGTCTTTGTCAACCACTAAATTCAAAAAATTAAAGAATTCTCAAGAACAGGGATAAAATGCATTTTCCCTTTTTATGGGTCACCTGAAATACTGAGCATACGCTTCCGCCAAGGACCGACCATCGATATGGGACAGGGTTTCCACTTCCGCCGTCACCCGGATTCCGCCATAGGTTTCAATGGCCTGTTTGTTGATCCGGTTTTTCGGGCCGTTCATCACGACGCCGAACACGTCAAGCCCCCTGTTTCTTAATTTCTCGAGGGACAGAAGGGTGTGATTAATGGTGCCCAGGCCGCTTCTGGCGACCAGCAGGACAGGAAGCGCCAGGTATTTCATCAGGTCCACCATGAAATGTTTTTCATTCAACGGCGCCATCACCCCACCCGCTCCCTCCACAATCAACCGGGGATATCGGTCCTGGTCCGGCAGTTGAAAGGCCGACAGCGAAATCGAGACGCCATCTTCGACGGCTGCCGCATGGGGAGAAAGCGCCTGCGAAAGCCGGTAGGTTTCCGGAACGAACAGATGGTCGGAAAAACCAGTCATCTGCTGAACCCATGCGGTGTCGGTCATTGTTTCCAGACCGCTTTGCACGGGTTTCCAGTAGGCTGCCTTGCGTCCGGTCATTAAAATGGCACTGACAAGGGTTTTGCCGACCCCGGTATCGGTTCCGGTAACAAAAAATCTGGAAGGAAACTCCATCGAAGGCATCCCTCAAACCCCTTCCATCCGCTTTATTCCTTATTGCTTGAAACGCCATTTGTCCAGCATATCCAGAAGCCGGTCAATATGGTCCCTCGTATGCCGGGCAGACAGCGACAGGCGAATACGAGAAGCCCCGGGCGGCACGGTAGGCGGTCGAATCGCAGCGATCAGAATGCCGTTATCCCCAAGCCATTCGGAGACAGCCAGCGCTTCGCTCTCCTTTCCGATCATGACGGGAATGATCTGGGTGGATGATTGACCGGTGCTCCATCCCATTTCCTGAAGGGTCTGCCGAAGATAATCCGCATTGGCATGGAGTGCGTTTCTTTGCGCATCCATGGCCGGGATTAGCTCCAGGGCCGCATCAACGGCCCCCATCACGGCAGGCGGCAGGGCCGTGGAATATATCAGACCGGAGCAGCAGTTGATCATGTATTGCTTCATTTTTTCAGAACATGCCAGGTAGGCGCCAAAGGAACCGCCGGCCTTTCCGAACGTACCAATCACCAGATCAACGTCGTGACCGCAGGAAAGGCCCATGCCCAGATGCCCGAGAACACCCGTTGCATGAGCCTCGTCAACGACAAGAAAGGCGTTGAATCTTTCCGCCAGCGCCACCAGGGCGCCGATATCGGCCTGATCGCCGTCCATGCTGAAAACGGATTCCGTCACGATAAAAACCCTGGAAAATCCTTTTTCTGAATTTTGAGCGAGCATCTGTTCCAGATGGCCCAAATCATTGTGACGATAGACCGCTACTTTGCAGCGGGCCAGCCGGCACCCCTGAACCAGGCTGTTATGATTCAGCAAATCCGATAAAATCAATGAATCCCGATCGGCCAGGGCGGGGATAACGGATATATTGGTCTGGAATCCGGATGACATCACCAGGGCCGCTTCCACCTGTTTTAAGCGGGCCAGTTTTTTTTCAATACGATCGTAATAATCGTAGTTCCCACAGATCAGCCGGGAGGCTGTGGCGCCGGCGCCGTATTGATGGATAAATTCAATGGATCGCTGGCGCACCAGCGGATGCATGGAAAGCCCCAGATAATCATTGGAGGAGAAATTAAGCATCGCCCGACCGTTGACGCGGGTTTCAATTCCGTTTAAAGGCAGCATATGCCGCAGGACCCGCAATTGCCGGCTATGGATGCGGCGATCCAGCTCCGCGTCCATGAAGCGGTACTTGTTTTTAGGTGTATCATCCATCAGTTAAGTTCAACGGAAAAACTCCCGAATCTGATCCACCCCATACCGGATCTGGTCTTCGGAAAGTTCCGGGTATACCGGCAGGGCCAGGGTATGTTCGGCGGCATGTTCGGCCACCGGAAAATCCCCGGGGGAATACTCCAGATCTGCAAAACATTCCTGGAGATGCAGGGGCACGGGATAATAAATCTCACATCCCACATGATTGGCGATTAAAAATTCCTTCAGGCTGTCCCGCCCTTCCACCACGGAAATAACAAACTGATTATAAATATGACGATTTTCCTTTTCAAAAGGGACGGTGACAGCATGGCTTAATCCAGCTTCTTCAAAAAGGGCCTTATACATTTTCGCATTTTTCTGCCGGGCCTTTGTCCACTGGTCTAGATACTTGAGCTTAATCGAAACAATAGCGGCCTGGAGGGCATCCAGCCGGAAATTCCCTCCGATCTGACTGTGATAATACTTGGGATGGCCCCCATGCACCCTTAAAATTTTTAAATTCTCATAGTCTGTTTCTGAGTTGGTGGTGATAATCCCGCCGTCTCCGAATCCGCCGAGATTCTTGGACGGGAAAAAGGAAAAACAACCGAAATTCCCCATGGATCCGGCGCGCCGGCCTTTATATTCGGAGCCGATGGCCTGGGCTGCGTCCTCGATCACCACCAGGTTGTTTTTCCTTGCGATTTCTGCGACAGCATCCATGTCCGCGCACTGGCCGTATAAATGCACCGGAATGATGGCTTTTACAGTTTTGCGGATCGCATCCGGCATGGCCTGGATCACCGCCTCAAGCCGGGCCGGTGAAATATTATAGGTGTCCGGCTCAATATCCACAAATACGGGAATCGCCCCCATCCGGCTCACCACACCGGCGGTGGCGAAAAACGTATACGGCGTGGTGATGACCCGGTCGCCATATCCGATTTTTGCGGCCATCAGGGACAGCAGCAGCGCATCCGTTCCTGAAGATACGCCCACGGCATATTTTGTCGAACAATAGCGTGCGATTTCTTTTTCCAGCGCCTCCACATAGGGGCCGAGAATAAAATACTGGCTTTCATATATCTCTTTGGTTACCTGGAGACATTCCTCCTTGATGGTCTGGTACTGGGCCTTTAAATCAAGCAATGGAACCTGCATGGGCGTCGCCTTTCACCGAATGGTTAAATTTTCCCGCGGCCAAACTTTTTCCCGCGCTTTTCAGTCACCTGCGGCCCTGCCTGGACAGGCGCGCAATGAGTGGTCACCGCCGGATACCCCAGCAGCCGGCTGACTTCCCGGGTCAATGTCTTGCCCGCCTGCAAATTCATCTGCGGCGGCAGCGCGATAATGGTTTCCGTTTTCCCAGGAATCACCACATGGACAAAGCTTTTGCATTGACCGGGATAATTTTTTAACACCTGACACAACTCATCCAGTTTTTGCGGATTTGTCTTTTCCGCATCCACCATCATATGGACGCTGGCGGTCCACAGGCTTTCCGCCTTGTCAACCGGGACAACGGTTTCCGCGATGATTTTTGCGAATTTCTCGTTTTTCTGAATCCTGCCCTGGATAAAAACCGGCATGTCCTCCCCCAGGACGTCTCCGCACTGAGCATACACCGACGCGAACAGGGTCACCTCCACCGAACCGTTGATATCTTCGAGCTCAACAAAGGCCATGGTATTCCCCCGTTTATCCATGATCTTTTTGCTGCCTCGAACCAGGCCGGCCATCCGCACGACCGCTCCATCTTTGATACTTTCATCCATAAGGTCCAGAGAGTTCGCACTGGCGTATTTTTCAATCACTTCCTGATATTCGTCCAGGGGATGACCGGTAATATAAAACCCGATAGCCTCTTTTTCCAGCCTCAGCTTCTGTTTTTCATCCCATTCAGGGACGTCCGGCAGGACAGGCGGATTAAGCGGCTCCGTGCCCATCCGGTCTCCGAACAAGCTCATCTGCGGGTCCGCCGCCTCTTTCTGAATTTTCTGGCCATAATCCAGGGCATCTTCTACACAGGCCATCATCTGGGAACGACGGTTGCCGGAGGAATCAAAAGCACCGCACTGGATCAGGCTTTCCAGCACCCGTTTGTTGACTTTCCGGATATCCACCCGCTGGCAGAAGTCAAACAAGGATCCAAATTTTCCCTGACCGCGGGTCTCGATGATGGATTCGATAGCGGCTTCCCCGACATTTTTCACCGCCGCCAGTCCGAACCGGATTTTCCCGTCGCTGACCGTAAACCCCTTGTCGCTTTCATTGATATCCGGCGGCAGCACGGCAATGTTGTGGTTACGGCATTCCGCGATATATTTCACCACGTTATCAGACGACCCCATTTCAGACGTGAGCACCGCCGCCATATACTCCACGGGGAAATGGACTTTTAAATAAGCGGTCTGAAAGGCGATGAGCGCATAGGCCGCGCTGTGGGATTTATTAAATCCGTACCCGGCGAATTTTTCGATCTGTCGAAACAATTCCTCCGCCTTGTCCCGGGGGATGCTGTTTTTCACGGCTCCTTCGACGAAACGGCCCATCTGATCTGCCATGACCTCAGGGTCTTTCTTGCCCATGGCTTTTCGCAAGCTGTCCGCTTCGGCCATGGTGAACCCGGCCACGTCATTGGCGATTTTCATGACCTGTTCCTGGTATAAAATGACGCCGTAGGTGGATCTCAGAATGGGCTCCAGCTGAGGCACCAGGTATATCACAGTCTTGCGGCCGTGTTTGCAGTTCACATAATCATCCACCATGCCGCTGCCCATGGGCCCTGGCCGGTAAAGGGCCACCAGGGCCGTCACTTCCGAAAAATTCTCGGGCTTTAAATCGATGATCAGGTTTTTCATGCCGGAACTTTCCAGCTGGAACACGGCGGAAGTGTCGCCGGCCGCCAGAAGATCGAAAGTCTTTGGGTCCGACAGATCCAGATGGGCCATATCCGGAGGCGTCTTTTTCTGGGCCCGGATCATGGCAAGAACGTCGGCGATAATGGTCAAATTGCGGAGCCCCAGAAAATCAAATTTCACCAGGCCGATCTTTTGCACCTTGTTCATATCGAACTGGGTCAGGACTTCTCCCCGTTTTCCTCTGTACAAAGGCAGATATTCCACGAGGGGTTTGTCGCCGATCACCACCCCGGCCGCATGGGTGGAGGCGTGGCGGTTCAAGCCCTCCAACACCTTGGATATGTCCATGAGCTCAGCGATATCCGGCCGGGCCGCCACCGCTTCCCTGAGTTTGGGCTCCTTTTCCATGGCATCATGCAGACTGATATTGACGGTTTCGGGCACCAGTTTGGCGATGGCATCCACATCGCTCAAGGGAATATCCAGGGCCCGGCCCACATCCCGGATGACCGCCCGGGCCTTCATCTTCCCGAACGTGATGATCTGAGCCACATACTCGGCACCGCCGTAACGGTTCGCCACATAATGATACACATCCTCGCGGCCGTTGATGCAGAAATCCACATCAATATCCGGCATGCTCTTCCGGCCGGGATTTAAAAACCGCTCAAAAATCAACCCGTGTTCAATGGGATCCAGATCCGTGATGCCCAGACAATAGGCCACCAGGCTGCCGGCTGCGGACCCCCGGCCTGGTCCCACGGGAATGCCCTTGTTCTTGGAATACGCGATAAAATCCGCCACAATCAGAAAATACCCGGGGAACTCCATTTTCTGAATCACCGAAATCTCATACTCGAGCCGCTCTCGGTACACGGCTTCATCGATTTCCGGATTTTTAAGGCAGAGAATCGCCATTTTTTCCGCATATCCTTTGCGGACTTTTTCCTCAAAGATTTCCGCCTCGGGTCGCGTGGAATTCATGTCAAACCGGGGGAAATGGAATTTCCCGAGTTCAAATTCCACTGTGCATCGGTTTGCAATGGCCAGCGTATTCAAAATGGCGTCGGGGTATCCGGCGAAATCGGCAATCATTTCCCGGCTGGATTTGAAATAAAGTTCCTCCGTGCGGAAACGGAACCGGCCGGCGTCATGGATGGTCTGGCCCGTCTGTACGCACAAAAGCACCTCATGGGCTTTTACATGGGATTTATCCAGGTAATGGCAGTCATTGGTGGCCACCAAGGGGATGGACAGGCGGTGATGCATTTCCAGCAGACCGCGGTTGACGATCTCCTGCTCCGGTATTCCGTTTTTCTGAACTTCCAGAAAAAAATTTCCTGCGCCGAAAAGATCGACGTAAAATTTTGCGGCCGCATCCGCTTCGAAAATTTTTCCATTGCGGATCAGGGTAGGGATTTCGCCCTTGAGGCAGGCGGACAAAGCGATCAGTCCCTGACAATGTTTTGCCAGCAGGTCCTTGTCAATACGGGGTCGATGGTAGAATCCATCCAGGCTGGCCCGGGTGGCCAGGGCGCAGAGGTTCTGATATCCCTGCCGGTTTTCCGCCAGCAGCACCAGATGGGAAACCCCCTTGTGATCCAAGGGCGTCTTGTCATGAAGGGTGCGGGGGGCCACATAGAATTCGCATCCGATAACGGGCTTGATGCCAGCCTCTTTCGCCTGTTCATAAAAATCCAGGACCCCGAACATGGTGCCATGGTCCGTGATGGCCACCGCCGGCATGCCGTCTTCTTTTGCTCTTTTCAAAAGCGCATCGATACGGATGGCCCCATCCAACAGGCTGTATTCGGTGTGAACATGGAGATGAACAAATTGTACGGTCTTATCTTCTGACATATATCAAATTACTCAATGCTGTAATTCGGTGCTTCCTTGGTGATGATCACGTCATGGGCGTGGCTTTCCCGCAGGCCGGAGGCGCTGATTTTGATGAACCGGGCCTTCTGCCGCAACTCTTCAATGGTCCGGCAGCCGACATATCCCATGCCGGATTTGAGCCCCCCCACCATCTGAAAAATATTTTCCGCAATGGTGCCCCGGTAGGGAACCCGGCCGACGATGCCTTCAGGGACCAGTTTGTCCCCTTCAACCTCGTCTCCCTGATAATAGCGGTCGCGGCTTCCCTGCTGCATGGCCTCAACGGACCCCATCCCGCGATAGGACTTGTAACTCCGGCCCTGAAAAATAATTTTTTCTCCGGGGCTTTCCTCGGTGCCGGCAAACAGGCCGCCGATCATCACCGAATGGGCGCCCGCGCCGATGGCTTTGGTGATGTCGCCGGAATATTTGATCCCGCCGTCCGCAATAATCGGCACTCCGGTTTTATTGGAAACAGATCGGCAGTTCAGGATGGCCGTGAGCTGGGGGACGCCAACCCCGGCGATAATCCGGGTGGTGCAAATGGAACCGGGGCCGATCCCGATTTTAACCGCATCCACCCCGGCTTCAATGAGTTCTTCAGCGCCTTTGGCCGTGCCGACGTTACCGGCGATCACCTCGACGTCCGGAAACAGTTTCTTCAGCCGTCGGACGGTATTAATGACGTTCATTGAATGGCCGTGGGACGTGTCGATCAGCAGAACATCCACCCCCACCTTCACGAGACCGGTGGCCCGCTCTTCCATATCCGCCCCCACACCGATGGCCCCGCCGACCCGGAGCCGGCCATGACCGTCCTTGCAGGATTTAGGGTATTTTTTGATTTTTTCAATATCTTTTATGGTGATCATGCCGGTGAGCTGATTCCCGTCCTTGACCACTAAGAGTTTTTCAATCCGGTGCTGGTGCAGCAATTTTTTGGATTCCTCAAGATCAATGCCTTCCGACACCGTCACCAGGTTCTCTTTGGTCATGACGTCTGAGACTTTCTTATCCAGATTGGTTTCAAAACGCAGGTCCCGGTTGGTGACAATCCCCACCAGCCGCTTGCCCTCGGTGACCGGGACCCCGGAAATATGATATTGCTCCATCAGTTTCAGCACATCCCGGATGGGTACGTTCGGACGGGTGGTGACCGGATCCACGATCATGCCGCTTTCCGATTTTTTCACATGTTTGACTTCCAGGCACTGGGCTTCAATGCTCATATTGCGGTGAATAAATCCGATACCGCCTTCCCGGGCCACGCTGATGGCGGTTTTTGCCTCCGTCACCGTATCCATGGCAGCGGAAACAATGGGAATATTCAATTCAATATTTCTGGACAGCCGCGTACTGGTATTCACTTCGCTCGGGACCACATCCGAATAATTCGGCAGCAGCAGCACGTCATCAAAGGAATAGGCTTCTTCAGGTGGACTCTTGATCATAACGCCTCCAAAATATGAAATCATCACCGGATGAACCGGCATATCAACAAACTTGACAAATTCAATATCATTATACTAATACTTCCGACAATGATAAAATTGCTTTTTACCAAAACGATGGTCTAACCGTTGATTCACCTCTTTGCCCCATGCTGATCCATATCAATCCTGAAAATCCCCAGCCCCGGCTCATTGCCCAGGCGGTCGCCGTTTTAAGGGATGGCGGTATTATCGCCTATCCCACGGACACCATTTACGGCATCGGGTGCGATATCATGAACAAAAAAGCCATTGAAAAAATATATTGGATCAAGCGGCGGGAAAGGAACCAGCCCTTCAGCTTCATCTGTTCGGATCTCAAACACATCAGCGATTACGCCAAGGTCTCCAATTACGCCTATAAAACCATGAAGCGGCTCCTGCCCGGGCCATATACGTTTGTCCTGGAGGGCTCGCGCCTTGTCCCGAAAATCATGCTGACCCGACGAAAAACCGCCGGCATCCGGGTGCCGAATCATGAAATCTGCCTGAGCCTGGTCAGGGAATTGGGAAATCCCATCATTTCAACCAGCGCCAGCACGCCGGAAGGAGAGAGTTTTCTGGACCCGTCCCTGCTTCATGACCATTACGGAGCGAACATCGACCTGGTGATTGACGGCGGCCCGGTGTCCGGCAACCCCTCCAGTGTGGTTTCCCTCATCGACGACACGCCTGAAATTATCCGGGAAGGATTGGGTGATGTCAGCATTTTCCTTTAATAAAGG
>PCSG01000299.1 GCA_002772195.1 Desulfobacterales bacterium CG23_combo_of_CG06-09_8_20_14_all_51_8
GATCCCGCCGGCGTGACATACTCCTGGCTGAACACGATGTCATAGGCGTCCCCATAGTACGTTGACGCCTGGCCCGAGCCCAGGGTCACCACCCAGCCGCCCACGGACGAATACTCAAAGGACTGGGGGAAATGCCCGCAGGTATACCGCTGATTGACATTGAATTTTTTCGGCGCGTGATTAAGGGCCTCTTCATACGCCGGGCCGAACATGCCCGGCTGAACCGTGGCCGTCTGGTTCATCTCGTTGATGGTGAGGAGTTTGTTCATGTGGGTACTCATCACCAGCATCACGCCGGCCTTAGGGGTCTGAAGGCCCCAGGTCACCGACGAACCGCCGCCGTAGACATAGAGCGGAATTTTCTGATCATGACAATAGGCGACGATTTTTGCGACATCGTTTTTATTTCTCGGATGAACGACCACGTCCGGCACATGGCGGACCACGTTCCGCCGTAGATCCATGGCCTCATCCACGGTCTTGCCGTGACTGTATTTCACCCGGCTGTAGTCGTCGAATACGACATTTTTCTTTCCGACGATCTCCGTCAACGCGATGATCTTGGCTTCGGTTAACGTCATCTTCCGATCGATGACCACTTTTTCATTCCCTTCAAACCGGGGCTTTTTGAAATCGTCGTCGGTCATGGAAAATTCTTCCTTGAGCATCTCGTACCATGCGTCGCTCGGATGCTTGAATTCTTTCGGGTCACCCCACTTGAAAATGGATCGATATGATCCTTTTCTGGGCGGTTTTTCACTCCAGTCCGGCAAAAAACGCTTATCAGCCATGTTTTTCTCCATTTTGATGAATGAGGTTCTGATGGATCGATTTTTGACGACTCAGGATACCATCATTTGGGCCTCATACCAAGAAGGTTTTTAGCTGAAATATCATCCAACGGCCGGAATCTGAACCGATCATCCGAGCGTCTGATCCGACATCATCCGGACGAAAAAGCCCTGAAAGACGCGCTGTCTTTCAGGGCTTTTAAAAAACCATGACGGAAGGCCCGGGAAAAACCGGGCCGACGGCATCAGTTAAATATCATAGTACAGAAAAAATTCATGAGGATGGGGCCGGAGCTGCACCGGATGCACTTCGTTTTCGATTTTATAGTCGATCCAGTGCTCAATCACATCCGGGGTGAACACGTCTCCTTTGAGGAGAAATTCATGATCGTTTTTCAGGGCTTCCAGGGCTTCGGCCAGAGACCCCGGGGCCGAGTCGATCTGAGCCAGTTCTTCCGGCGGCAAATCATAAATATTTTTATCCAGGGGATCGCCCGGCTCCATTTTGTTTTCAATGCCGTCAAGCACTGCCATCAGGATGGCTGAAAACGCGAGATAGCCGTTGCAGGACGAGTCCGGGGTTCGGAATTCAAGGCGCTTGGCCTTGGGAGAGGGTGAATACATGGGAATCCGGATGGCAGCGCTGCGGTTTCTGCTGGAATACGCCAGGTTCACCGGGGCTTCATATCCGGGCACCAGCCGCTTATAAGAATTGGTGGTGGGGTTGGTAATCCCGCACAACGCCTTGAAATGCTTTAAAATACCGCCAATGGCATACAGGGCCTGCTGGGAGACACCGGCATATTTATCCCCGGCGAACAGAGGCTCCCCATCCTTCCAGATACTGATATGGGTATGCATACCCGATCCATTATCACCGTATAGGGGTTTGGGCATGAAGGTGACCGTATGGCCATGGCGGTAGGCCACATTTTTCAGCACATATTTGAACCAGGCCATCTGGTCCCCCATCTGCAGGAGGGGCTTGAACCGCATGTCGATTTCCGCCTGGCCGGCTGTCGCCACTTCATGATGCTGGCATTCCACATCAATGCCGAGATCTTCCAGGGTCAGCAGCATTTCGGTGCGCAGATCCTGAAACTTATCCAGGGGCGGCACCGGGAAATACCCTTCCTTGAATTTAGGCTTGTAGCCCAGGTTCGGAAATTCCTCCCGGCCCGTGTTCCAAGCGCCTTCCTGGGAATCCAACGCATAAAATGCATGGTTATTTCCGGACTCAAAACGCACATCGTCAAAAATAAAAAACTCCGCTTCCGGGCCGATAAACGCGGTATCGCCGATGCCGGTCTGCTTCAGGTAGGCCTCCGCCTTGCGGGCAATGTGCCGGGGGTCCCGGGAATACGCCTCAAGGGTGATGGGGTCTACGATATTGCCGATGAGTACCAGGGTAGGTACTTCATAAAACGGGTCCACTTTTGCCGTCGTGACATCGGGCACCACCAGCATGTCGCTGGCGTTGATGGGCTGCCATCCCCGGATACTGGAGCCATCAAACCCGAACCCGTCTTCAAAACTGGATTCACTCAGTTCCCCGACCGGCACGGAAAAATGCTGCCAGATTCCCGGAAAATCCATGAACCGAAGATCCACCATCCGGATATTCTTCTCTTTTACCATTGCCAATACTTCTTTTGGACTTGTCATTCTTCCTTCCTCCTTTAATTTGTTTTATTTCCGAACGCTATTGGACTTCTAAAAATTAGATCGCTTCCACGCCGGTTTCACCGGTACGCACCCGGATGACTTCCTCCAGCGACATGACAAATATTTTTCCGTCCCCGATTTTCCCGGTACTGGCGGATTTCCGGATCGTTTCCAGGGTCTCATTCAAGCGGTCCGCGGGCACGACGATTTCAATCTTGATTTTCGGGATGAAATCCACCATATACTCCGCCCCCCGGTAGATTTCCTTGTGGCCTTTCTGACGTCCATACCCTTTGACTTCCGTTACCGTCATCCCCTGAAGCCCGATGTCATTTAATGCCTGTTTGACATCATCGAGCTTAAACGGTTTGATGATGGCCTCGATTTTTTTCATGACGCACCCTCCTTTATGAATTATATGAAATTACCCGACGGGTTCTGATTCAAGATTATCCGATCTCAAAGGCCCGTTCACCATGAACGGCGCTGTCAAGCCCTTCAACTTCCTGCTCCACCGGCACACGCAGCCCGCCGGTGACCCATTTGGTGATGTAGACAACCATCAGCGTGCCCACCGCCGTAAAGGCGATGGTAGCGGCAATCGAAACCAACTGAATGCCCACCTGTTTCGGATTGCCGTAAAAAAACCCGGAAGCACCTGAAATCGCTGGGGAAGCGAACAGCCCCGTCGCCAAAGCGCCCCAGATCCCGCAAAGACCGTGAACCCCGAAAGCATCCAGCGAATCATCGTATCCCATCTTGAGTTTAAGTTTGGACACGCTGAAATATCCCAGCACGCCCGCCACCAAGCCGATGATCAACGACGCCTGAAGGTTGACAAACCCCGCCGCGGGCGTGATGGCCACCAGTCCGGCCACTACTCCGGATGCAAGGCCCAATACCGTTGGGTGTTTAGCAATAAACCATTCCGCACCCATCCACGCCAGGGCCGCCATAGCCGCAGAAGTGTTGGTCGCCAGAAACGCCGATCCCGCCACGCCGTTGGCCGCCAGAGCGCTGCCCGCATTAAACCCGAACCACCCGAACCACAGCAGGGCGGCGCCAAGCGCGCTCAGGGCCACGCTGGAGGGGAACATGGCCTCCCGGCCGTATCCTTTTCGTTTTCCCAGCACCAGGGCCAGCATCAGACCGGCCACACCAGCGTTAATGTGCACCACATTGCCCCCGGCGAAATCCAGGGCCCCCATTTTGGCCATCCAGCCGCCGCCCCACACCCAGTGGGCCACGGGGCAATAAATGAACGTGATCCACAGGGCCGCAAAAACAATCCAGGAGGAGAACTTCATGCGGTCAACGATGGACCCCAGCACCAGGGCCACGGTAATGCCGGCAAAGGTGAGTTGAAACAGAACAAATACATAGGTGGGGATGGTGCCGGTAACGCTGTTGACATCCATCCCGTTTAAAAACAAGTGGTTCATCCCGCCGATGATTCCGCCGTGATCCGGCCCGAAGGCCAGAGTGTAACCCCAGACCACCCAGATGACACTGGCCAGACAATAGGCGACCAGGGTCATGGCAAACGTATTCAGCAGATTTTTATAACGGGACATGCCGGAATAAAACAAGGCAAGGCCCGCCGGCGTCATCATCATGACAAGAGCAGTAGATACAATCACCCATGACGTATCCCCCGAATTAATGGCATCCGCGCCCCAGGCGGATGCGCCCGGCAGCAACACCAGGCCGGCGGCCATCGCTAACCATTTTCTGATCATTTTCATTCTCCTTTTTCTGATCATTTTCGTTGTTCTTCTTAGTTTCGATTCATTGACAGGAACAAACCGGCCGCGCGTCCGTTTATTCATTTTATTCATGGGGTCTGGCAGGCAAAACCGCCAAAATTTCTTTTTTGATCCGGGCCACGGCGGCCGGATCATCCACTTTGGCGTCGTTTTCATCCCGCACATAGAAGACATCCACCACCTGATCCACTTTGGTGGCGATCTTCGCCACCGTGATGTTGAGTCCCAGACGGCGGATGGCATCTGTAACGTTATAAAGCAACCCCTTAAAATCATAAGAAAAAACTTCTATAATCGTGTAAAAGCTGGACCCTGCGTTGTCCACCGCCACCCGGTTGGGCCGGATGGAAACAAAGGCGTCGCTGCGCTTTACCGAAACCGGTTTTCCGGCCAGCTCCGCTTGAAGGTTCAGGGTCCCGGCAAGGACCGCCGCCAGATTATCTTCCACCCGCTTCCAGCGCGCGTCTTCATAAACCTGATCGGGAGGCGGTTCGACTTTAAAAATATCCAGGGCAATGCCGTTTTTCCAGGTGTTGGCCTGGGCATCGAGGATATTGATATTGTTTAATGTAAACACACCGGCGATCTTGGAAACGAGCCCGGGCCGGTCTTTTGCGCAGATAGTCACCGTGCGGCTGTTGATCTCCGGGTCCCGGGCCACTTCCATGATAAATGGCCTATCGGAAAACCGTCGGTAAAGGACAATATGTGCAAGGATGTCTTTCACCGGCGTATTGAGCACATACCGGGGAGACATTTCATCAAACACCGCCGCCGCATCCACGCCGTCCAGGGCGCGACCGGCATCCACCAACGCCTTCTTTTTCCTGGCCATGCGATTGACGACACTGGTGGTGGCAAGCTCTCCTTTTTCAAGAATCCCCAGAACCTTGATGAAAAAATGTTGCAAGAGCGACGCGGTCCAGGTGTTCCAGGCCTTCGGGCCGGTGGCTTGGGAATCGGCGACCGTCAGCAGATACAGCATTTTCAGGCGATTATCATCCTGGATCTGACGGGCGCAGACGATGGCCGTTTCTTCGTCGTTGATATCCCGCCGGGTAGCGGTTTTGATCAGCAGTAGATGGTGTTCAATCAGAAAAGACACCAGATCGATCTCCCGGGAACTGTATCCCATCCGTTTTAACACCTTCGCCGCGATTTCCGCTCCCGCCTCGGAATGCCGGCCCTCCCGGCCTTTGCCGATATCATGCATCAGCGCCGCCAAGAGAAGCAGCTTCTTTCGTTTCAGGCCGCTGAACAAACGACCGCAGAGATCATCTGTATCCGGGTCCTCCAAATCCCCGAACATCTTCAGGATATAGACGGTTCGCAGCATATGATGATCCACCGGATACAGGTGATAGGCGTCATATTGAATCCGATTGACGATGCTTTCAAATTCCGGAATCAGACTGACCAGAAACCCGGTGTTCAGCATCTGTTCCAGTACATTAAACGTGGGCGCCGGCAGAAGCAGGACTTTCTCAAAGGCATTTCTCACCGACAGGGACGCCCGGAAGGCGTCATCCACCAGATAATTAAACTCCCGGACCAGCCGTTCCGATTCCCGGCTGAGGGGAATTTTCAGCCGGGCGCTGACCTCGAAAATCCGGATCAGCATTTCCGGATCATTGACGATGGTTTCCGGCGAATCAAAATTCAGACGTCCCTTGAGCAGATGGATTCCGGGTGTTTCACTTATTTTTTCAACGCTGGCACGCCATTTTCCCCGTTTCCCGTACCCGGATTCATATAAAAAAAGCTGAAGCTGATTCTTGATAAAACTCATATGGGAATGGAGTCGGCCGAGAAATTTTTCCACCGCCGACTGTCCCTTCTCATCCGTAAACCCCATGGCCTCGGCCACCGGCCGCTGATATTCGAAATACAGCTGGTCGCATTTTCGTTTTGCCAGCAGATGCAGCCGATTCCTCACATGCCAGATGAACGTCAGGGCCGCCATCATCTCCGTATATTCCAGGTGAGACAGAATCCCCAGAAATTCCAGATCCCGGGTCTGCTGGAGGTCAAACTGAATGGCGGCGATCCACCGAAGGGTATGGTAATCCCGGAGCCCGCCCTTGCCTTCCTTTAAATTCGGCTGAAGCTGAAACGTGGAGTCGCCAAAATCATGATGCCGTAAACGGTTTCTCTCAATCAGCCAGTGAGTTATTTTTTTGGCATTGCGTTTGACGATTTTTCGGATGACCTGGTCCCTTAATTTGGTGAAGACCGATGAAATCCCGCAGATGAACCGGGCATCTAAAATCGACGTGAGGACTTCAAAATCTGTCCTGGCCATGAGAATGCAGTCATCTATGGACCGGGTGGCATAACCCACCTCCATTTTAAGGTCCCAGAGGGGATACACAATTTCACGGATCAGTTCATCGGCCGCCGCCGGAACATGTTTCTGAAACAGAAACAGCAGGTCCACATCCGAATGAACACTTTGTTCCGTCCGGCCATAACCGCCCAGAGCGATGATGGCGTAGGGATTCCGGATAAAATCCATCTTGGGGCCGATGTTGCTGGACTCAAAACAGTTCTGAAAATATTGATCAATCATCATGGTGTAGTTTTTCAGAATATCCCTGGTTTCCGAGAGGCCGAAGGGCGAACTAAACAGAGTGAACCGGGATTCGGACAAAATGTCTGAATAGGTCCCTGCGTATGATTCTGATGTCTGTTTCAATGGATTCATATTTTTCCTCTGCGGTATTGAATTGCAACCTCCATGCCACTTTGAAAAATATTTTTTTTATCAATAGTTATAAATAGTTAAATACTCAACTCAAACCTTTGATCCACAAAAGAGACATACAAAAATGTAACATTTAAAACAAAATTGTCGTCTCCCATCAAACGGGACCGTTGATTTGTTCCCTTCCGGTCAGGATTTTAGAAAGGCGACAGCGGAACCCCCGCTGCCGGGATATGGAAAGGCTGGGTGATCCGGTCAGGTAAGCTGCGACCGGCAGGCGGCGGCAAAATCCTCCGGATAATGCCCATTAATCCATCGGAGCTGGGCTTCGCTGAAGGCCCCCGGCGATTCGGGCAGTCGGGGCAGAAAGGCATACAGGAGCCGCTGATCGTCGTCCGGGGCATCAAATGCTTTGGAATATTCAATGCAAGCGATCATTTTCGCCCCCATTTTTTCCAGGACCTGTACCGCCGTCAAGATAGCCTGGTCCAGGGAACGCCGGGTGTTCGTATCCGCCTCCAGAATATTTCCCACCGGGCCGCATGTCATCATCTGCACTTCCCACTGGGATGTCTGGGCTTTGGGGACAAAGAGCATGACATGGGCATCTTGATAAATCACCAGGCTTGCATCCGTGTCCCGGCCGTCCAGTCGCTGGTTATTTTCAATGGCCTGAAGGTAGGCCTCAAAAAATTTCCGACCGGTCTGATGCCGGTATTGCCGGATAAAATCAGCGATCTGATCGCCGCAGGCATAGGCCGTTGTCATGGGATCGGCCATATTTTCTGCGTCTCCCGAAAAATTGGCGCTGACGGTTGCCGGCACCAGGGCATACTGCTGGTGGATCTGCTGGTGAGAGGCATGCAGCCGGTACCGGGTGGGGGAATATCCGAACCCGAAATTCCATCCCCACAGGGTTCGAGTGTATTTCAGGGCATTCCGTTTGGCAGGATTCTCTAGCGCCCCTGAGATCTGCTTCCGCAGGCTTTCAATCTCCTGTTCCGCCAGGCAGCGGCGATCCCATTCCATGGAGATGCCCAGGGACCGGGCCATGCGCACACAGGTACGCTGATAGTAGAGATGGCGAAGGGCCCGCATATCCGTGGCCGTCAGGTCACCCACCCGGTAGCGCACAGCGTCATCGGCCATGTTGGCCGCGTAATGGCCCCAGGGAATATAGCTGTTCCGGCGCAGGTATTCAAACACATGGGTTTTGCCCCCGGTGGGAATATCATTCCATTCCCCGACGATTTCGCTTCCGCCCTGAACACCCGGTCTTAAAAGCATCACCTGCTTATAATCATCCGGGAGCCTGGGATTATTGGCGATCACCTCATAGAGGACGGGATCGGAGATCATCGGCCGGGGCTTCCCCGTGACATCCCTTTGATAGCGCAGCCCCCGGGGACGGCGCGTGTTCGGGTCAAAAACAAATTCGCAGGAAATTTTTGCAAGGCAAATCAGGTCCTCCGGGTCCGTGGAGGTTTCGGCGACCGCCAGTTGCAGGGGCTGGGGCAATGTTTTAAAAATCGCCGTTTTTTTTTCAGACGACAGGGGATTTTTACCGAACCACCTTTTTAATGTGACGGTAAAAGAGATCCCCGGCAATTCGGGCAGCCGGATGGCGGACGGATTTTCGGCTTTTTCCTCGGCCCAGGGCCGGGCGATGTAGGTCACCCCGCGAAACGGAAACGGATTGGGGATTTCATAAATGATATCCGCCCCGGGTTCTTCCACCGGGCCGGGGGGAAAATTCGCCTGATTGTCAACAGGGGCGCCGTCTTCGAAAAAACCTAAGCGGCCGACATAATTGTTTTCCCGCAGGTTCACGACATGAAACGCGGGTCGGTGAACGCCGTAAATAAATTTTCCGGAAGGATGCACACAACTTCCTAAATTCATTAGATATTCCTTACTAATAAATAAAATCGAGGGGTTTCACTTTATGGAAAAACCAGGCCACCATGAATCCAGGCCACTCTGCGGTCGATATTCAAAAACGCGCATTGACCAGGGGTAGGATGGTCATTCTCTCCTGCCAGATCATATTCACCAGCCCGATCTGGACGCCGCTTAAGCTTTCGCAGGCATTAATTTGACTTTGTAAACATTATTTTCTTGCAATTACATATTGATTTCA
>PCSG01000372.1:0-2653 GCA_002772195.1 Desulfobacterales bacterium CG23_combo_of_CG06-09_8_20_14_all_51_8
TAGAGTTCGCGGGTGATTTTTTCGACGTTGACATCAGGAATATCCGCGGCTCCCAGGGCTTGGATCAGGATATCCTGATACGGATGGCGGGCCGATTCGCTGGAGGATATGACCCCGGTATCCACCAGATGCTGAACATAGGAATGGTCCCGGGTGAGCTGTGTTAAAGTTGCGCCGTCCCACAGATACGCCCGGCAGTCCCCCACCCATGCGATTTCACAGGCATGGCCGTTGATCCCAAGGGCCACGATGGTGGTTCCCATGCCTTCCGGCCCTTTTCCGTCGCGGCTTGCCTGCAAAACGGCATGATGAGCCCCTGCGATGGCGTTTTCCAGGGCGTCTCCGGCCCTGATTTTTTCCACGACAAAATCCGCGGCAATGGCGGACGCGGTTGCGCCGCCCTTATGGCCGCCCATGCCGTCGGCAACGATCCACAGCCCCAGTTCCGGCTCTGCGCGAAAACTGTCTTCATTATGAGAACGAACATTTCCTACACGGGTGCTGGAACCAAAGTTTAAATGATGCATATCCCTACCTGAACGGCGAGTGGTTTGTGATGAGGTAAAAAATTACCCCTGTGAATAGAGTATATTAGCTTATCCGGGACTAAACATCAATGATATTTATAAACCCGGCGCGCCACAGGATAAAACTTGACATAAAAAAACGGAATACACTATAATCTTTAGCAAATTGAAAAATTTATTCCCTGTTTTTATCAGGCAGTTTGGCCTTAACCTTCCCTCGGAGATCAATGGATGCGTAATGATCAGATTTTGAAAATCGAGCTGGCCATCAAGGACAATATCCTTAAAACCTATACCTTCACCCAGGATGTTGTGGAAATCGGCCGGATCCCGACGGCCGATATTTTTCTTGACAATACCGGGATCTCCCGCCGTCATACCCGGATCGAAAGGTCCATCGGCGGCCCTTACATCGTCAAGGATATGGGCAGCACCAACGGCACTTTTTTGAATGATCTTCAGGTAAATGAAACCACTTTAAAGAACAACGATGTTATCAACCTGGGCAAGTTTTCCCTTCGGGTGATCATCGAATCGGCGGAGAAATCAAAAGCCCCCGTCAGCGCGGTCTCCGCGGAGGATTTTGACGGGACAACGGTGCTGAGCGCCGAGCAGATGGCGCGTCTGCGGGAGGGACTCGGAAATAACAGCCAGAAAGCATCCCCTCAAAGAGCCGGCGTATTTGCCGCGCCATCCGGCGCCGCGGATCAGGAATCGGGAATGTCCGTCAGCCGGATGGTTTTAATCGGCGGGATCATTGCCGCAGCGATCATCATCATTTTTTTGATCATCAAATAGAGGGCGTTTTTTGACCGGAGTTTCAAATCGCGTTTTTTAAATCATCGATGAGTTCGTCGATTTCTTCAGGACGCATATCGAATCGCATCGTTCCGCCGCCGGGATGGGCCAGTGTCAGGGTGACGCCGTCTTCGGTTTTTTCAACGGACCAGCGTTTGCCGTGCTGATGCTTGACGGAATCAGGCAGGTAGTCGTTGGGATCTGACATCTGCGCCACCTGAATCAGCACGCCAAAGGCATCCCGGGGATGAATGAACAGTTCCTTCCATATGTCGCCGATTTCAGCGTATCCGAAATAACGAATGCCGTGATCTTCGAGATGGTTTTTAAATTTCTGGATATCCGGCGTCTCCAGGGTCATATGATGCACGCCGCCGTCTTTTTTGGTTGACAGAAAATTGTCCAGAAAACTCCCGTCGCTTGTGGGCTCCATGATTTCCAGCCGGCTTAAATCTCCCAGACTGAAAATATTCCAGAAATATTTCAGGGCGTTTTCCTTTGCCCCGACGCCCGTTACCGCGCCGAAAATCTTTTCAAAAAAATCCCTGGCCTTTCGGAAGTCTTTGACGGCCAGAGATACATGATCAATCCGGGAGATCATCGGGTTTGTTGATTTCATAAGCAGGACCCTTTTGTCCATTAGGTATTTCCGGGAACGCCAAAAAGTTGATATGCCTGAATCGCAACTTTTATCCCAACGGCGAAACCCGACGGGAAAAATATTTCGCGCAGAGGCGCCGAGACGCAGAGGATAAGGGCATCAAAGGCTTCTCCCTCAGCAGTTATTTTTATCTTTAGACGCATTGATCTGGTTTTAAAAGGAGAAAATGAAAAACGGCATGAATTTTCTTGCACAAAATGACCGTATCAAGGATATATCCCTTTGCTGTCATGACTTTAAAAATTCAGATGGGGTATAAATGAACCGTTCAAGCGCGATGATTGCCATTTCCGTGGCGATAGTTACTATTTCCCTGTGGGCGTTCCTGAACCGGCCCGAGCAGGAGCCGCCATGGCCGAAGCGGATCCAGGGATTTTCTTTTTCTCCCATGAGGGCCGATGACGATCCGGTCAAGTCCATATTGCCCACTGAGGAGGATATTGATGCCGATCTGGCCCTTCTGGCCGGGACCACTCACGCCATCCGGACTTACACCGTGTTTGATGTCTTGGGAAAGATTCCGGAGCTTGCGGAAAAACATAAAATCAATGTTGCGCTGGGCGCATGGATCGATGCCCGTCTGGACACCAACGAGGCCGAGCTTCAGAAATTAATAACAATCCTCAGAAATCCCATAAACGTGGTGCGAGTCGTGGTGGGAAACGAG
>PCSG01000372.1:2677-11582 GCA_002772195.1 Desulfobacterales bacterium CG23_combo_of_CG06-09_8_20_14_all_51_8
GTTCGAAGAATCACCGACATTCCCGTCAGTACGGCCGAACCCTGGCACGTCTGGCTCAAGAATCCGGAACTGGCCGACCATGTGGATTATCTTGCCGTTCACATGTTGCCCTACTGGGAGGGAATCGACGTTGAGATCGCCGTGCAGTATATCGTCGACCGCATAGACGAACTGAAAGCGCGTTTCCCGGACAAACCCATCGTCATCGCGGAAGTGGGGTGGCCCAGCAATGGCCGTACTCGCAGGTCGGCGGTGGCGTCCATGGCAAACGAGGCGATGTTTCTACGCCGTTTTCTTGAAAGAGCGGAGAAGGGAGACTACATCTATTATGTCATGGAAGCATTTGATCAGCCCTGGAAGCGAGTCACCGAGGGGGCGGTCGGCGCCTATTGGGGCGTCTACGACGCCGAGAGAAAAGTCAAATTCCCCTTTATCGAACCCATTGTTCCCATCCCCGGCTGGTACATTCTGGCAGGCATCTCCGTGGTCATCGCCGTTATTGCCCTGGCCGTACTCTTAATAGACAGCCGGACATTGCGAAAACGGGGCCGCAGTTTTCTGGCGGTGGTGGCCTTTGCTTCGGCCACGGTCGCGGTCTGGATCGTCTATGATTATCTTCATCAATACCTGACCATCACCACCATCGCCGTCGGCATCCTGATGCTTTTCGGCATGGTGGGCGTGATCCTGGTGCTGCTCACCGAAGCTCATGAATGGGCGGAAGCCCTCTGGCTCATGGGAAGACGCCGCTCGATTGAGCCGGTGGATGATTGGCCCGAAGAAAAACTGCCTTTTGTATCCATTCATGTGCCGGCTTATAACGAACCTCCGGAAATGCTGAAACAAACCCTGGACGCCCTGGCGGCCCAGGATTATCCCCGGTTTGAAGTTCTGGTGATTGATAACAATACCAAAGATCCCCAAATCTGGGAACCGGTAAGGGACTATTGCCTGGGGTTGGGCCCCCGGTTTCGGTTTTTTCATGAAGACCCCCTGGCCGGATTCAAGGCCGGGGCCTTGAATTACGCTCTTTTAAAAACCGATCCGGAGGCCCGGATCATCGCTGTCATTGACAGCGATTACTGGGTGGACCCACAATGGTTAAAGCAGTTGACGCCGCATTTTGAAAATGACGCCATCGCCCTGATCCAGGCGCCCCAGGATTACCGGGATGCAGGGGCAAGTCTGTTTAAATTCATGTGCCAAGCCGAGTATAAAGGGTTTTTTTATATCGGGATGATCACGCGAAACGAGCGTAATGCCATTATCCAGCACGGCACCATGACCCTCGTGCGGAAAAAAGTCCTGGAAGATATCGGGGGATGGAGTGAGTGGTGCATTACCGAGGACGCCGAGCTGGGACTCCGGATTTTTGAGAACGGATATCAGGGCGTTTACATTCCCAGAAGCTTCGGCCAGGGCGTCATCCCCGATTCTTTTCAGGACTATAAAAAACAGCGGTTTCGCTGGGCTTACGGCGCCATTCAGATCCTCAAAAGGCATTTCGGGGACATATCCGGCTTTCGAAGAAGACGGCTGACCTATGGGCAGCGGTATCATTTCATGGCCGGGTGGCTGCCCTGGATCACCGATGGGATCAATCTGATTTTCAACATAGGGGCCGTCGCCTGGTCCCTGGCCATGGTCTGGAACCCGCAAAAAATCGATCCGCCGCTGATGGAATTGTCCCTTTTGCCTCTGGGGTTTTTTGCATTCAAGGCCGCCAAGATGCTCTATCTTTACAGGACCCGCGTCAGCGCCTCTTTTTCCCAGACTATTTCAGCGGGGCTGGCGGGACTGGCGTTGTCCCATACCATTGCCAAGGCGGTTCTGACGGGATTTTTCACCAGCGGGCTGCCGTTTTTCAGAACGCCGAAATGGGACCGGAAGAGCGCCCTGCTGGGTGCCTTGGCGTCGGTCCGGGAAGAGGCCCTTATGGCCCTGGTGCTTTGGGAATGCGCTGTGGGGGTCTATCTGAAGCAGCTCACCCCCAATCCGGATCTTTCCGTCTGGATTACGGTCCTGCTGGTTCAGTCCCTGCCCTATGGGTGTTCGGTGATCACGGCCTTTATCAGCGGCATTTCCTGGCTGCCGGGGCATTTTGTGAAAAAGAAGCCCGAAGAAGGGGCGCCATCTTAGACCCCCCCCTGTCCGTGCAATGGCTGTTAGTCGGGGATGTTGAGATCAGTAGATCAGGGCCGTTTTAGGAATTCCGGCCCCGGGCGATAAAAATAAAAAATCCGGATAGCTTGTTTTTATTTCAGCTATCCGGATTTTTTTTTGTTAAGTGGCGGGAGTGACGAGGATCGAATGAAGAAAAGGCAGGACGACAGTTTAAGGATGACATGACACCTGCTAAAGCGGCCAATATCAGAGTTAAAAGGATTGAAGGGGATCAGTTATCCAATAAAGAAAAACGGGATTTTGAAGAGCAGCAAAAAAAAGCCGAGGCCAGCAAGTGGACCGTTGACCGATTATGGGAAGAATACAAAAAGCAACGGGCTGATTCCAAGAGTCTGATTTTATAACCTTGGAAGCGCCCAAGGGTGGTGTTGATCAAAAGATTCCATGGAATTCATAATAAAAAAGGCAAATAATCTGAGGCTCCTCTTGACAAATTATCATCAGATGATAACCTGTTTTGCAGGATTTGGAAGGATAAACACCATGGTAAAAAAAATGATGAAAATTGGCATCATATCCAAAGAAGACTATCGCAGGCGGACGATTGCCATTGCCAAGGGAGAACACAAGCCCGGCAAAGACGCCCCTAAAATTTGGTTTGAATCCATGGAATCCCTGGGGCAGGTGTTGAGCGGGCAGAACCAGAAGCTGCTGCGCCTGATCAAGGACAGCAATCCGGCATCCCTGACGGAATTGGAAACAATATCCGGCCGGAAGAAATCAAACTTGTCGCGGACTCTTAAAACTCTGTCCAATTACGGCATTGTGGATCTCGTCAAGGAAAAGGGAACCGTGCGTCCTGTTGTCAACGCCACGGATTTTCAGGTTGAGTTAAGCATTTAACAGATGCCGGAAAAAAGAGATTGGAGCCGGTGAACTACCGGCTTTGATATGACAAATTTTTCGGATTGTTTCCCCCTTGGTTTATTTTATCGGGAAGCATAGCCTTCAAGGATAAATATTTATGATGGACCTTGTGCCGGTTGAGCGGATCGCTGAAAAAATTTATCTGATCCGGAACAGAAAAGTAATGATGGACCGGGATTTGGCCGGATTGTATATGGTTGAAACCAGCCGCTTGAAAAGAGCCGTCCGGAGAAACATGGAACGGTTTCCGGGGCTTCAAAATCCCGCAGAAAAGAATTAATGACGTTATTGAAACAGGCCCATGAGGAGAGGGATGGGGATTCAGCCCTTATCATTAATGATTCCTTCGGGAAAGGCTTTACTGATAAATGTTCGGGCTGTTGATTAGTCGCTGAAATGGTTTCAGGTCCGCCGGCCCCTCTGGTGACGGGTTGATTTTGCTGGTAATGGCGATTACCGATAGTAATATATATAGCGGTGGGGATTTTTATGGAAAGATGGGGGTGGGAATATCGGGGTTTCTATTATGCTGAAAATATCGTATAAAAGCCCATCGATTAGAGATTATCATAAACGGGTCCAAACCCAATAATTCTGCCGGGGAAAATTAAGAGGAACATGCCATGAAATTAGCCATCGGAAATTCTGTTGCTGTAAAACCTGGAACCATTGATCCGGATTTTGATGTTGATATCAGCGGATGGAGGGGCCGTATCGAGGAAATTGACAGGGAATTTGTTCTGATTCGATGGGACAGCCCGACATTGAAACAAATGCCCAAGAAATTGATCATTGATTGTGAAAATGAAAATCTGGATTGGGAAGTGATGAACCTCTATAAAAACGACGTTGAAATCACTACGGAGAGGGATTCAAAAACAGATACGGCAAAAATGGCGATGCAGATAAAATTGCAGATCATGGGTGATCCCCTTCTTAATGATGATGATGATGATGATGATGATTAATGGGGTGGGGATAGATAATTTCCAGTGATCTCAGATACAGCCTTAAAATCAAGCCAGAGGTTGAAAATCAATCGTAATTTTACCCCCTGCCCATCAGTTCCCGGTGATGAGCTTTATCCAAACGGCATTTTTGTTTTTAATATTACTAAAATGCTTGATTACATTAAAGAAAATCCTGATGAAATTGTCCTGGAAGAAATTTTTATAAGCGACTTTCCAAAAATATTTTCCTCAATCAACGAATCCCATCTGAATTCAGTGGAAATCGCAAAGCCTGTTATCCTGGCAGAGATAGCTCCGGGACGATATAATGTGATTGACGGGAATCATCGTATAGAAAAAGCCAGAAGGCTCGGAGTGAAAGCTATTATGGCGTATAAATTCAATGTTCATCAGCATATTCAATTTTTAATCAGCAAAGAAGCATATCTGTCTTATGTTGAATACTGGAATGATAAAATAAAAATATATGGTCCTGGATACCATTGAAGATGAAACTCAAACCGTCGCTAAGTGGATCGAAGACAGGATTAAAGAAAACGTGATGCCCCACGAAATCGGCGTTTTTGTTCGATCCGGGACGGAATTATCAAGAAGCATCGCCGCCGTTCAAAGAACCGGCATCTCCTTTAAAATACTGGATGAACATGTGGAGACAACCGGCAATCACATTTCCATCAGCACCATGCACCTTGCCAAAGGACTGGAATTTCGAGCGGTTGTCGTTATGGCATGTGATGATGAAATCATCCCCTCTCAAAATCGGATTGAAACGGTATCGGATGATACGGACCTTGAAGAAGTCTATAACACCGAGCGCCACCTGCTTTATGTTGCCTGCACCCGCGCACGGGATCATTTGCTGATAACTGGTGTTCAACCGGCGTCGGAGTTTCTGGATGATTTGGGGGTTGAATGAAAACCAGCTATTTTGCCAAATCAGGAATTCAAGAGCACCCCGACGCTTTATCCATAGCCTTATATGCTCCCAAATGGTGGGGAAAGGGTCGCCGGTTTTCCCTGCTGGCTCCCACCAGTGAAATGCTCAAACAGGGATATACAAAAGACGAATATTTCAACCTGCTGGATGAGCGGATTAAAAATCCTGCTGAAATCTATGACCAGTTGAAGGATAATATTCTCTGTATGATTGTGTTTTCCCCCGGCGGCACCCATGAACACAATATCCGGATTCATGGCGGCGACATTCGGCTAAGGTCATGGCTGAGATTTAAAAAAACATTGCTGTAAACTGCAACGGCTTGGTCAGTGAAGGGGTTTATCCGGAGGACTAGGGTTGAATTTTATTGCCTGGGCAAATAACTATGAATATTGATTCTGCAACGAATGAGAACACCGGATGTTTTTTTATTTTAAACTCCGAATAAAACATGTGTCATCATAGTGATGATAATGATCGTCAATTTCCTCGAATCTGGGGACAAGGAACAAATCCTCGCATAGATAGATTTCAACGGAACTCGCCTGAAGATCATCGTCTCCCCATCCAAGAAAATAATAATCGTCGTAGGGCCTTGCTCTTAAAAGCACACTATAATCCGTATCGACAAAGACGTATCCGGTTTCATGATTAAAGGTTTCCTCCCGGGATTCTCCGTCGCAGTCCACATAATAGACATCGACATATCCGCCACTGCCTTCCATATCAATGTAAAGATACGCACAGTCAAAGCATTCATAGTCAGGGGGATCGGCCGAAGCAGGGGAAAAGAATAACAATGCAAAAAGTAACGTCAGTATTGTTTTCTTCATGACTGTTCCTTCCTTTCCGGTTGACAGCCGTGTGATTTAAAAATCTCATTTAAACGGGGTTTCTCTATTGGCTATTTTCCCATCTTATTGTATTTAATTTTATGCCTTTTGACTGAATATTCCAACAAGAAACTGTGATTTTGGGAAAGAAAGGATACCGTGCAATGCGAACAATGAATTTTTCAAGGTTTCAGGGTCTGGCAAAAACA
Organism: Desulfobacterales bacterium CG23_combo_of_CG06-09_8_20_14_all_51_8; assembly: GCA_002772195.1. Lineage (GTDB taxonomy): Bacteria > Desulfobacterota > Desulfobacteria > Desulfobacterales > Desulfosalsimonadaceae > SURF-3. The sequence goes on from PCSG01000372.1 coordinate 8,679, forward strand.
GGAATTATACTGCTGGCAATCCTTCTGATGATGGGTTGCGCCACTGTGGGGAAAGATTTCCCGGTTGAAAGAGTCACTGAAATTCAGATCGGCAAAACGACTCAACAAGATATCCGCTTTCAATTTGGGTCTCCCTGGCGGGTGGGAATCGAAGACGGCCGGAACACATGGACTTACGGCAAATATAAATACAGGCTTATTGGAGATACTGACACCACGGATCTGGTCATTCGTTTTGACAGTCAAAATATTGTCGCGTCTTACTCCTTTAACACCACTGAGCATATGAAATAAGCTGTTTTGTTTTAATCTGCTATCAAAGGAATACCCATGATCACCTATTTTTAGTGGGCACTTGTTATTGGGCTGGCGGCTGCGGTTTTATTCGGCATCGGAATAAAGCTGAAGAAATGGAAATTTGCCTTGCCGGTATCTGTCATTATTAAAAACTGCAATCCGTTGATGCCTCAGAAATAAGATAAAAGTATAACATAAAAAAACACATGGTGATTCCCATGGTCCTCTTGGAAAAAGTTCGGAATTTTATGGAAAGCCGCATTATTTTGACAGGCGCGGAGCTGGATATTTTTACCCGGATTCATCGGGGCCTGAATACGGCTGAAGCAATAGCTGACAAAAACCATCTTGATACCAGGGCACTTACCCGGCTGCTGGATGCACTGGTGGTCTACGGGTTTCTTGCAAAAGCAAATTCCACATACCAATTGACGCCGGACGGCCTGCTCCTTTCATCAGACCACCCCGAGTCAACCCTTCCCATGGTGCTTCACATGAATGAACTTTGGGACACATGGACACATCTTACTGAAACCGTGGCCCGGGGCAAAAATCCCGCAAGGGTTCCCCGTTCCCAAAAATCCGAAAAAGCCGCTCAGGCCTTTATCGGTGCCATGCATGTGGTGGGCAGGAAACTTTCAAAAAAAATTGCAGACAGCCTTGATTTGTCCTCATATCATAAACTTCTCGACATCGGGGGTGCTTCAGGCACTTACACCATCGCTTTTTTGAATAAAAATCCAGAATTGAAAAGTGTGATTTTTGATCTCAAGCCCGTGATCCCATTGGCCGAAGCAGGCATCCGTGAAGCGGGGTTGGCGGACCGGGTGGAGATGGTCAGTGGTGATTTTTATACTGATGAACTGCCCAAAGGATGCGATCTGGCGCTGCTTTCCGCGATTATTCACCAGAACAGCCCGGCCCAGGATTTTGCACTATATGAAAAAATTTATCGCGCCTTAGCGCCTGGCGGCACCCTCTTGATAAGGGATCATATCATGGAGGAAAACCGAACCCGACCGCCGGCAGGGGCCATTTTTGCGCTAAACATGCTGGTGGGTACGGAAGGCGGCGACACCTATACATTCCAGGAAGTGAAAAGTGCCCTGGATTCTGCCGGATTTGTTGACATCCGACAGATTCAGCAGGGGGTAAATATGGATGGTATGGTAACGGCAAGGAAATTTGCATAATGGTGCACGCCCTGAAATCGGCCGGTTCAGTCACTGAAATTCTAACATATAATGCTGCATTGGACTTATATTAAACTGAATCTTAAGAAGAGTGGGTTCACTTTTGGGATTAAATAAATGACCGGCACCACTCGCGCTGATATAAAATCCGGCATGGAAGTCCGGATTGTTTTGAAAAAGGACCAGAGAACTAATAAATTAACCGAAGGCATTGTAAAAGATATCCTGACGAAATCCCCGAATCATCCTCATGGGATAAAAGTCCGCCTGGAAAGCGGCGAGGTGGGCAGGGTGAAAGAGATTCTGGCTTGAATCTCGACTTTTAATCAGAAATTTGTTCATAACTACCTAATATAATATTTAAAAATTATGACCAAACACAAAAAGAAGAAATTTTCAAAAGAGGCACAAAAAAGCCCTGAAAATAAATTAACAAACCAGGGATTAAACTCAATCATTTCAAATCAGCTCAATAAATCGGGGGTGGGGATAAACCAGATTTCTTCCATTGAGAAGCCGGGAGAAATAAAGATGTCAGCCGTTATCTTAAAATTGGCTGATCCCTACATTAAAGAGCATTGGGGGAATGAAAACCGGATTCATGCCATTATTTCTTTAGCTGTGTCGGTATGGAACATGACGTTTTTATCCCAGGACGAACAGGAAGAAATACAGGGAAAATTTATCGATACACTTCTTCCTCTGAATTGCCATGCCAAAGAGATTGCGGGTTTGATGAAACTATTCGATGATTTAAAATAGCGAAAAACCGAACTTTTTCCTGATATAAAAAAAATGATCGTCGGGCATAATTTGCGTCTGGATAAAAATAACATCCAGTTGGATATCTCATCTGCTCCCTTGAACATGAAAAAATAAAGATAAAAGGAAACCTTATATGGCGTTGACCAAAAACCGCATGATCGAAAAAATAATGGAAGAAACCAAGCTGACCAAGAAAAAGGCCTCGGATTCAGTGGAGGCAATCATTGAGGTCATGAAATCCGCTTTGGCATCCGGAGATGATGTCCTGGTCAGCGGGTTCGGAAAATTCTGCGTGAATGAAAAAAATAAGCGGAAGGGCAGGAATCCGGCGACCGGGAAGGAACTGATGTTGGATGGCCGGAAAGTCTTGACGTTTAGATGCTCGGGGATTTTAAGGGATCAGATAAATGGGGAATAGGGGGATAGAGATAGGGAAATCTGAAATGCGCAGTCTTCCGCGTTTTATGAACAGGCCATAAAATCCAAATGTGGTATGTTTATATCATCCGGTGCGCTGATGATACCCTCCGGGAACGCAGTTGGGAAATCTCAGAAATACTGGATCGCTGGTATGAACCTGAAAGTCGGATAAAGCGAACACTTTAAGCCAAAAACACAACACTATAATCACTAACTATTTGAAAATCCG
>PCSG01000059.1:0-4851 GCA_002772195.1 Desulfobacterales bacterium CG23_combo_of_CG06-09_8_20_14_all_51_8
AAGTCTTTCAGTTGAACCAGTGTTTCATAATAGGCATGGGCCATGGGTTCATTGATGCGGAAGACTTCCGTGTTTTCAAGGGCTTCCTGTATGGTGACTTTCACTTCCACGCGGCCCCGGGCGATGCGCTGGGCAAGGGTTTTTCGGATTCGATCTTCCAGGATTCCATACCGGTGATAGAGTTTTAAGGCGATATCCAGATTTCGGCTGTTATATCCTCTGATTTCGACGGCCACCGTAACGTCACCATAAGAAGAATCAACACCTGCATAGCCAGTCATGCTTTTGATCATAGTCTAAAAATCCGTTTCGGTTATGTCTTTGATGTATTTATCGCGCACCCGGTAAAGAAACGCAAGCAACTTCGGGTCCTGGTAGTCCGGATAGGTCCACGGCAGAAACTGAAACGCGCCTTTCTGAAATATCAGGGTCAGGTCCGCGTATATGTGTCGCCCGATGTAGATCCTGTGGCTGAAATTTTTTCCCGTGGCCAGCACAAAGCGTTCCCGCAACAGGTAACCGGGATCAATGTTTACCCTGCGGCGGCCGTCTTCGGAAAATTCCCGTTCAATGGCGTTGGTTCGGCATTTGATCCCTGCCAGATCCCCCTGGTCGATCAGAGGTTTAAATGCCGTCATGCGCCGAAAAAGGGCTTCGCCCATTTCCGGCGCATAGTAGGCGGTATAATCAAACGGGAGCCAGTCGCTCATGAGGTCGATTTCGCCGAACATGCCGGCAAGCGATTGCAGAACAGGGACGATGACCTCTTTATTGCCCGTGAAAACGCCGATGATCAGTTTGGCAGCCTGGGGGGCCTGGGGAAGACTCATAGGGCAATGGGTTTATTTTTGAACGGGTTTTGCCTCGTCAATCAGCATGACGGGAATATCGTCTCTGATTTCATACATCAGTCCGCAGGCATCGCAGATCAGCCCGTCTCCCGATTCGTTGAGGTAAATTTTCCCTTTGCATTTGGGGCAGACTAGAATATCCAGCAGTTCCTTGCTTACCGCCATGGGTTCATCTCCTGAAAAAAATGGTGCGCCCGGCAGGATTCGAACCTGCGATCTCCAGCTCCGGAGGCTGACGCCCTATCCCCTGGGCTACGGGCGCACGTATTATTGTCCTTAATGAATTGTGCCGGATGTGTCAAGCCTGAATCACGTTTGCATGAGATAAAAAAGGAGATTAATGCGTCACTCCCATATCCAAGAGGGCCTGCTTGGCTTCGCCTACGACATAGAGAGAGCCGGCGATGCATACAATGCCGTCGGGTGGGGTCGTCCGGAGGGCATGGGCCACGGCGGCGCCGACACCGGGAACGATTTCCGTATCATGGACCAGGGATTTGGAGAGCGGATACAGGACCTCCGGGGGCAGGCGCCGATCGATGTCCGGAGCGGTGAGAATCACCCGGCGACAGCACGGCAGCAAGGAGTGGAGGATGGAGGCATAGGGCTTGTCGCTCAGAATGCCGATGACCAGGGTGATATTTTTGCCGGTGAATTCCTGTTTCAAGAATCTGGCCAGCGTTCGGGCCGACATCAGGTTATGGGCGCCGTCAAGGACCAGTTGCGGAACAGTGGGCAAAATTTCCAGGCGTCCCGGCCAGGAGTGGGTCTCAAGGCTTTGCTGGATGGTTTCCAGGCGGATGGGGAGGCCTTTTTGCATGAGCAGCTCGCAGCACGCAAGGATGAGGGCCGCGTTATCGATCTGGTGATCTCCTGGAAGCCGTGTTCTCATGTGGTCCCATCGGTGCGCCATGCCGTAATATGAAAATCCATGGGTTTTGTTTCTGCGAACCTTGAAATGCGCTCCCATCCGGAACAGGGGCGCTGAATTTTCCGCGGCGATACGGGTGAGTTCGGCGATCGCGCTTTTCTGGGTCACACCGGTGACCACCGGCGTGTTTTTTTTGATGATGCCCCCTTTCTCCCGGGTGATTTCCGCGATGGTGTTGCCCAGATACGTCCGGTGCTCGAGGGAAATATTGGATATGATGGAAATTTCCGGACGCAGGAGGTTGGTGGCGTCCAGTCGTCCGCCCATGCCGGTTTCGATGACGGCCCAGTCCACCCGGGCCCTGGCGAACAGGTGCAGGGCCATGGCCGTGGTGTATTCAAAAAAAGTGGGTTCCCGGTCGGTTTTGGGGATCGCTTTGAGGGTCATGCAGGCGTCAACAATTTCCCGGTCTGATACGTGGGCCTGATTGATGGCGATCCGTTCATTGAATTTGATCAGGTGAGGGGAGGTGTAAAGCCCGACGTTAAACCCGGCGGCACGGAGAATGGCGGCCAGTCCTGAGGCGATGGACCCTTTTCCGTTGGTGCCGGCGATATGGATGCAGGAGAATGTGTCCTGGGGGTTGCCTAAGCCTTCCAGCAGGTGCCGGATCACATCAAGCCCCAGTTTTATGCCGAAGCGCTGCAGGGAAAACATTTCAGCAAGGCACTGGTGGTAATTTGTCTGGGTTGTGGGATGGTTCATGGCGTCAAATCACAAAAAAACCCGGCAGAATCTTGTAAAAATTCTTGCCGGGTTTTATCGAATCTTGTTTTTTAAGGCTAATATCGGCGGGAACGCGTAGTTCGTTTGGATTCGGCAATTCGCTGTCTTCTCAACGCTTCTCTTTTTTTGCGTCGCCGGTATTCGCTGGGTTTTTCATAGTTTTTTTTCAGTTTCAACCGTTTGAACAGGCCATCGTTCTGAATTTTTTTCTTCAGGATGCGCATGGCGCGTTCAATGTCGTTATCATCTACTCGGACTGTGATTTCCTTCAAAAATTTCACCACCTTTACAAGAAATTAAATACTAAGCTTTTTTTTCTATATGGAAAAAATTTTCTTTGCAAGAAAAATTTTAGAGTTTTGAAATCAGTTCGGCGGTGACATCCGGCAGAGCGGCTTTTCCTTCCAAGGTAATGTATTTCATGGTACTGGATTTTTCAGCCAGATCTCTGAAATAATAGGCGGATGCAAGGGTTCCGGTTGCGGTGTCGTAATAAATGGAATGACGCTTATCAATGGCGTCTTCATCCTGGTCGTCGGCCCGGGTGGAGAGTGCGCCGCCGCATACCCGGCATTTGTCGCCGTTGGGCTTGATGGCGTCGATGAAAATATTGTTCGGGTGATTATTGTCGTTGACGCACAGACGGCGACCCATGATCCTGTTTTTCGCGATTTCGCGGTCCAGAATGATTTCCACAACGATATTGAGCGACATACCCGCGGCTTTTAAGGCTTCATCCAGTTTGATGGCCTGGTTTTTGTTTCTCGGGAATCCATCCAGCAGCCAGCCGTTTTTGCAGTCGGCTTCTTTGAGACGGTCCAGAATCATGGGAATGGTGATGTCGTCCGGAACCAGCTCTCCCTTGTCGATATATTCCTTGGCCTTCATGCCCAGAGCGGTCCCGCCCTTGATGTTGGTTCTGAAAATCGCGCCGGATTCAATGTGCGGCAGACTGTATTTGTCTTTTAAAATTGCACCCTGGGTGCCTTTGCCGCTGCCGTTGGGACCAAAAAACAATACGTTCATATTTCTGCTCCTTTGTTGTGATGGGGTTACCGTAAAAAAATATAACCACTATATAAATGATGTCCGGTTGTCAAGAGCGGTGTTCGGGATGGAAAATTTTTTTAACCTGATCCAGGGCCTGGGCGCGGGTGTGGATCGTTCCGGAAAGGCGTTCTTCTTCAATACTGGCGAGGATTTTCGCAAACTGCGGGGACGGCTTCAGTTTGAAGACCTGGATCAGGTCGTTCCCGGTGATCAGGGGCGGAGAGGATTTCCGGGGCAGGAAGGAATCGGAATGCATCACCAGGATTTTATGGATAAATTCTGTAAACGTCCGGGTGTTTTCAGGGATGCCTTTGCCGTGAATGTCGGCCATCGTATGGACGAGCAGGTCCCGGGTCAGAGATCCGGATTGCAAAAAAAACCGGGCGAGGGCTTTTCTGGGAAGGCGCTGACGGCTGTCCGCGATAAACAGCGACAACGGCCGGATATGATTTCGGATGATAAAATCCACATAAGCCAGATCATGATTTGAAAACCGGAGCCTCCGGGTGATGGCTTTTGCCATGTCAGCGCTTGGCTGCTCATGTCCGTAAAAGTGGATCCGGCCTTTTTCATCTGTCGAGCGGGCCGCCGGCTTGCCGATATCGTGGAGAAGAATGGAAAATTTTAACAGCGGAAAATGGGCGGCCAAGGGCAGAAAGGGTTTGATCTTTTCCGTTCCCGGGGGCGGTGATTCCGGTCCATGAAGCAATTTTTCTAAAAAATCAAAGGCCTTCATGCTATGTTCAAAGGCGTCAAACTGATGGTAGGCGTTCTGGGAGCAGTGTTTTAACGGCGCCAGTTCCGGAAAAATTTCATCCAGCAGGCCGGTATCGGTCATCATTCCCATGGCCCAGCAGGCCCTTGGCGTTGTCAATAATTTGAAGAGTTCATCCCGTATCCTTTCAGCGGCTGCCTCATGGACGCGGAAAGCCTCGGTCCGGATGGCCCGGGAGGTGTCATCGTCCATGGCAAAGTTCAGGACGGCGGCAAACCGATACGCCCTGAGCAGCCGAAGCGGATCGGCGCAAAAATTTTCCCGGGCGATCATGCGGATTGTTTTCCGGCTCAGGTCCTCCATTCCCTGGTGATGGTCGATTAATCTCCCGCTGTCCGTGGCAATGGCCATGGCGTTGATGGTAAAATCTCTTTTTGCCAGATCGTCGTAAATGGTGCGGCCGTTGACGGGCGAGATGTCTATGATCACTCTCTTGTCAGAAAGGTTTTCGGCGGCGCGGTTTGATGTGATGACGCGGAAAATTTTTTTCCCGGGTTTTCCCAGTTCCACCAGCCGTC
>PCSG01000059.1:4881-9309 GCA_002772195.1 Desulfobacterales bacterium CG23_combo_of_CG06-09_8_20_14_all_51_8
ATTTGAAACATTTTTTAATATAAAAAAAATTTTTCTTGAGACGCGCCGCCTGAAATTCCTGCGTCACATGCGGCTCTGTTCTGATGGATGCGCCGGGTGGAAGCCATCACCCGCAAAACGGTTATATTACGAAAGCCCTTCTATTTCAATAAATTCATATGAAGAGATCCGGCATGGCTGATTTTTCGCCCGTGAAACTCGGAATTACCGGGGGCGTCGGCTCCGGCAAATCTTTTTTCTGCCGCTATCTCAAGGAAAAAGGCTTGCAGGTGGTCAGCGCGGATGAACTGGCGCGAAACGCTGTTTTGCCGGGATCATTGGGTTTTAAAAAAATTGTCGCGTATTTTGGGGAAGCAATTTTATCACCGGATGGCGCTTTAGACCGGAAAAAATTAAGAGGGATCATCACCCGGGACCTGCAGAAAAAAGAAAAACTCGAACAGATTGTGCATCCGGAAGTTTTTTTGCAGATGGAAAGGGAATTTGATCAGGCCCGGAAAAGACATGACGCTGCTATCGCCGTTGAAGTGCCCCTGCTCTTTGAAACCGGCCTGGAATCGCTTTTTGATTATGTGGCGACTGTTACCGTGGATACGGACGTCCGGGTCCAGCGGATTATGGCGCGAGATCATATTACCCGGGAAGAAGCCCTGGCCCTGATGCGCATTCAGATGCCCGAGGCGGAAAAAATTCAAAAATCGGATTTTATCATTAATAATAACGGTTCTCCGGCTGAAACACAGGTTCTGATGGACCGGTTCTATGAAGATTTTCTCAGCCTGCTAAAAAACCAGTCAAAAATTTTGGAAGCGGATTAAATAAGTTGACATATAAAGAAATATGTCCTATTTCATTTACCAAAACCTTCCTGCTGGGGCGTATCGAATTATCTTCTTGCTTTGCTAAAAAATCTTATGTGAAGTCGAATATCCTTCATCAACCATCATGAATCCAGGCATCATGAATCCAGGTCTCTCATTTTTCTTTATTACAATTACATAATAGAACAGACACGATATTTCCATTCTGATTAAAATCCTGTTTTCCAGATCTGTTTTCAGCGGCGGAAGTTAAACAAAATTAGGGCGGCATATTATTTCCAAGGATTCTGAACAGATGCTTATCGATGTGACGGCACATCGATATTCCTGAATAACTGCTTCATATCCTTTTTATTTATCTAAATTAAATATTTTCAATGGAGTTGAATTCTTAATGAACATTGTGGAGTTAAAGAAAACAAAAATCAGTGAGCTGACCCGGATGGCCAAAAAATTCGATATCGAAAACGCCGGGGGAATGCGAAAACAGGAGCTTATTTTTGCCCTTCTCCAGGCCCATATTGAAAAAAATGGGATGATCTACGGCGAGGGAACCCTTGAGATTCTGCCCGACGGATTCGGATTTTTGAGATCTCCGGGGTGCAATTATCTTCCGGGCCCGGATGATATTTACGTGTCGCCCTCCCAGATCCGCCGGTTTAACCTGAAAACCGGGGATACGGTTTCCGGTCAGATCCGGCAGCCCAAGGAATCGGAACGCTATTTTGCGCTCCTGAAGGTCGAAGCCATCAATTATGAAGAGCCCGAGATCGCCCGGGACAAGATCCTCTTTGACAACCTGATTCCCCTGTTTCCCGACAAGAAAATGAAACTTGAAAACGCTCAGGATAATTATACGGCCCGCATCATGGATCTGATGACCCCCATCGGGTTCGGCCAGCGGGGGCTGATTGTGTCGCCGCCCCGGGCCGGTAAAACCATGATCCTGAAGAATCTGGCCAACAGCATTATCAACAACCATAAAGACGTGGTCCCTTTTGTGCTGTTGATTGATGAACGGCCCGAGGAAGTGACGGACATGCAGCGGTCCGTAAATGCGGAAGTCATCGGTTCCACCTTTGACGAACCCCCGGAACGGCATGTGCAGGTGGCGGAAATGGTCATTGAAAAGGCCAAGCGTCTGGTGGAACATAAACGCGATGTGGTGATTCTTTTAGACAGCATCACCCGCCTGGCCCGGGCTTACAATACCGTATCCCCGCCCAGCGGCAAGATTCTTTCCGGCGGCGTGGATTCCAACGCCCTGCACCGGCCCAAACGCTTTTTCGGCGCGGCCAGAAATATTGACGAGGGCGGGAGTCTGACCATTATCGCCACGGCCCTGGTGGACACCGGCAGCCGCATGGATGAAGTCATTTTTGAAGAATTCAAAGGCACCGGCAATATGGAGATCCAGCTGGATCGCCGCCTTGCGGACCGCCGGATGTATCCGGCCATCGACGTCAACAAGTCCGGGACCCGGAAAGAGGAACTCCTGCTGGAACCGGAGATACTGAATCGTGTGTGGATTTTAAGAAAGTTGCTGTCCTCCTTAAATCCTGTTGACACCCTGGAATTTTTGCTGGATAAGATGCAGGGAACAAAAAATAACAAAGAATTTCTGGATGCTATGAATTCATAGAAAGGAAAAGAAACCCATGAAAAAAGAGATTCATCCCCAATACACGGAAACCGTCATCAAATGCGCGTGCGGAAATGAAGTGAAAGTCGGTTCCACAAAATCCGATATCACGGTTGAAATATGTTCGCACTGCCATCCGTTTTACACCGGCAAGCAGAAACTCGTGGATTCCGCCGGCCGCATCGAGCGTTTTCGCAGAAAATATGAAAAATTTCAGAAGGCGGCTCAGAAGTAATGATCGTTTGGTTTCCGGGTCTTTCGGCGATGTTTCGGTATAGAAATTAAATGTTTGACCAGTTATCAGAGATTGAAGACAGATACCAGGAGCTTGAACAGCTTTTAAGCGATCCTGCCATTGTCCGGAACCGGGAATTATATACCCGGTATGTCCGGGAACACAGCGATCTGGGGAAGATTGTTTCTGTTTTCCGGATCTACCGGCAGAAAAAAGAAGAACGGGAGGCGAGCCGGGAGCTTTTGTCGGACAGTGATCCGGAAATCAAGCAGCTGGCCCGCAGTGAAGTGGATGTTTTGTCTTCCGAACTGGACCGGCTGGAAGAAAAGCTGAAACAGCTTCTGATTCCCAAGGATCCCAATGATGACAAAAACGTGCTCCTTGAAATCCGGGCCGGCACCGGCGGTGAGGAGGCGGCCCTGTTTGCCGGAGACCTCATACGCATGTACAGCCGGTATGCGGAAACCGCTGGCTGGAAGATGGAATTGCTGTCCGAGAATGTGACGGATTCCAAGGGGTTCAAGGAAATCATCGTTCTGGTCAAAGGTGCCGGCGTCTTCAGCCGGTTGAAATATGAAAGCGGCACCCATCGGGTTCAGCGGGTGCCCGCCACGGAAACCCAGGGCCGGATTCATACGTCCGCAGTGACCGTCGCTGTTCTGCCGGAGGCGGAGGAAGTGGAAGTTCATATCGACCCGGGCGAATTGAAATTTGATGTGTTCCGTTCATCCGGCCCCGGCGGCCAGTGCGTTAATACCACGGATTCGGCGGTGCGGGTGACCCATTTACCCACCGGCATGGTAGTGATCTGCCAGGATGAAAAATCCCAGCATAAAAACAAGGCCAAGGCGCTCAAGGTCCTCCGGGCCCGTCTCTATGACATGCAGGTGCGCCAGCAGCAGGCGGCGATCTCCGAAAATCGTAAAAATCAGGTGGGGAGCGGGGACCGCAGTGAACGGATCCGCACTTACAATTATCCCCAGGGCCGGGTGACGGACCATCGCATCGGACTGACCCTGTACCGTCTGGACAGCATTATGCAGGGAGACATCAGCGAACTGATCGACGGACTGAATACGTTTTATCAAACCCAGGCGCTAAAGCATGCAGAGCCCCGCAAGTCCGCCTGATCCGCAATGGACCATCCTTAAAACGCTTCAGTGGACCACTTCTTTTTTCACGTCCCATCATATTGACAGCCCGCGCCTGACAGCGGAAATTCTTCTGGCCCATGTCCTGAAAATCCAGCGCATTGATCTGTATCTGCGGTTCGATCAGCCCCTGACTTTTGAGGAATTGGGAGCGTTCAAGGCTTTGATCAAACGGCGGGTCGGCCGGGAACCCGTGGCCTATATCACCGGCTCCCGGGAGTTCTGGGGGCTGGATTTCGCCGTCACCAGAGATGTATTGATTCCCCGGCCGGAAACCGAATTTCTGGTGGAGGAATCCCTGAAATGGCTTCCCGTTGATTCATCCGCCGGCCGTTTCCAGGTGCTGGATGTGGGAACAGGGTCCGGGGCCGTGATCATCGCCCTGGCGGTCCACCGGCCGGGACACGGGTATTTTGCTTCCGATATATCGAAAAATGCCATTGGCGTGGCGGTGAGAAACGCCGTCCGGCACCATGTCGGCGACCGGGTTCATTTTTTTGTCGGAAACCTTCTGGATGCGGTCAACCCCCACGGACCTGGGTTTGACCTGATAGTCTCCAACCCCCCCTATGTAGCGGC
>PCSG01000059.1:9318-11294 GCA_002772195.1 Desulfobacterales bacterium CG23_combo_of_CG06-09_8_20_14_all_51_8
AGCCGGTCTTGCGCCGGAAGTCAGCCGATTTGAGCCCATGGCCGCCCTTGACGGGGGAGTCGCAGGGCTTGACATCATCCGGGCAATCATTTGCCAGGCCCCCCGTTATTTGAAAAAACAGGGAACGTTGATGCTCGAGATCGGGTTTGACCAGAAAGAAGGCGTTGAACAGATCGTCGCCGAAACCGGCGTGTACGCGGATCTCCGGTTTGTCAGGGATTACGGCGGGCACCACCGGGTGGCGGTCGTGCGCTGCGCGTAAAATTTTATAAATTCCTGGAATGAAAAAGATTGCTTCCCTGCTAAATTTTTGTTACGGAACATTGTTTTATTATTTTTAATCATTTTTTTTTATATCACTCACGCCTGACGACCGGGTGCCTGGTGCTTTTTTATTAAAAAGTCGGCGGCCGGGTGGATGTGGGCGGCGGGAGAAAAACCAAAAACGGAAAGGAAAAGACCATGAAGTATGTATCCATGAAAGAGTTGCTGGAGTCCGGCGTGCATTTTGGCCATCAAACCCGGCGGTGGAACCCGAAGATGAAAAAATATATCTTCGGCGCCAGAAACGGTATTTATATTATCGATCTGCAGCAGACCGTTAAAATGTTCCGCACCGCCTGCGATTTTATCGCAGACACAGTGGCGTCCGGGAAATCGGTGCTTTTTGTCGGCACCAAGAAGCAGGCCCGGGAAACCATCTATGAGGAAGCCAATCGGTGCGAGATGTTTTACGTTCATAACCGGTGGCTGGGGGGTATGATGACCAATTTCCCCACCATCAAAAAAAGTATCGATCGCTTAAATCATTTCAATACCATCGAAAACGACGGCACGATCAATCTTTACCCGAAAAAGGAACGCCTCAAGCTTGAAAAGGAACGGGTCAAGCTGGACAGTACCCTGGGCGGTATCCGGAACATGCGGTCTCTGCCGGGGGCCCTTTTTGTGGTGGACCCCAAAAAAGAAGACATCGCGGTCAGCGAAGGCCGGCGTCTGAGGATCCCCATTGTGGCCATTGCGGATACCAATTCGGATCCGGACCTGATTGATTATATTATTCCGGGCAATGATGACGCCATCCGGGCGGTGAAACTCCTGACATCCCGGATCGCCGATGCCTGTATCGAAGGCGCGGCCCGCCTGGCGGAAAAAAAGCAGGCCCAGGCGGACAAGGATGATGAGTCCGATGTGGATGATAAAAAAGAGACGCATAAAAAATCCGGCCCTGTGGAACGTCGCATTATTTCAGACGGTTCTAAAGGACCCATTGTGGAAGTGATCCGTAAGGCCGCGGCCGATGAAGGCGCGGATGCATCAGAAAATCAGAATACCGAAGAAGCCGTTGCTTCTGAAGATATGGGAGAATAGAAAATGACGACAATTTCTGCGACAATGGTCAAGGAACTTCGGGAACGGTCCGGAGCCGGTATTATGGACTGCAAGGAAGCGTTGACGGAATCCAGCGGGGATATGGAGAAGGCGGCGGATTATCTGAGAAAAAAAGGGCTGGCCACCGCCCTGAAAAGAGCGGGCAGGGAAGCGTCGGAAGGTGTTGTTCAGTCTTATATTCACATGGGGGGGAAGATCGGCGTACTGGTGGAAGTCAACTGCGAAACCGATTTTGTCGCCAAAACCCCTGATTTTCTTGAGTTCGCCAAAAATATCGCCATGCATATCGCCGCCGCAAGTCCATTGGGCGTGGTTCCCGAAGATATTCCCGCGGATGTGCTTGAACGGGAGAAAGAAATTTATCGGGCCCAGGCCCGGGAAATGGGCAAGCCGGAAAAAATGCTGGAGAAAATCATCGACGGCAAAATGAGCAAGTTCTTTAAAGACAGTTGTCTGATGAACCAGATGTATGTCCGGGACACCACGCTGACCATTGCGGATGTAATAAATGGCATGATTGCCAAAACCGGTGAAAAAATTACCATCAAACGGTTTGCGAGATACCAGATCGGCAGGTAACGAAC
>PCSG01000059.1:11307-13589 GCA_002772195.1 Desulfobacterales bacterium CG23_combo_of_CG06-09_8_20_14_all_51_8
ATATACAAACGGGTAATACTGAAACTCAGTGGTGAGGCCCTGATGGGCGATCATCCTTACGGTATCAGCACGGACATGCTGGGATACATGGCGGAAGAAGTCAAGTCCGCCTATGATCTGGGCGTGGAAATAGCTATTGTGGTGGGCGGCGGCAATATTTTCCGGGGGATGGCCGCCGCCTCCCATGGCATGGACCGGGCCACTGCGGACTATATGGGCATGCTGGCCACGGTCATGAACAGCATCGCCCTTCAGGACGCCCTTGAAAAAACCGGCATTCCGACACGGGTGTTGTCCGCCATCTCCATACATCAGATGGCCGAACCCTACATTCGCCGCCGGGCCGTCCGGCATCTTGAAAAACAGCGCATCGTGATTTTCGCCGCCGGCACCGGCAGCCCTTATTTTACGACGGATACCGCGTCCGTGCTTCGGGCCGAGGAAATTCACGCGGATGTGCTGCTCAAGGCCACCAAGGTCGACGGCGTCTATGATTCGGATCCGGTAACGACTAAATCCGCCCGGTTCATCAAGGAAATCAGTTATATGGAAGTTCTGGAACGGCGGCTCAACGTGATGGACCTGACCGCCATATCCCTTGCCATGGATAACGGTCTGTTGCTGAATGTTTTCAACTTGAAAGGCAAGGGCAATATCAAAAGAGTGATTTGCGGAGAAGATATCGGCACCCGGATATATGAGCCGTCAAAACGATCGATCACGAAGTAAATCAGTTTATTATATATAAAAATATAATCAAGTGCATGATGTAAAACCACTAGGGTAAAAGCGATGATTGAAGACATCAAAAGTGAAGCCGGGGAAAGGATGGGAAAAACCATCGGTTCCCTGAAAAACGAGCTGAAAAAAGTCAGAACCGGCCGAGCGTCTTTAAATGTTTTTGATGATATTCGGGTGGATTACTACGGAACTTCGACGCCGTTGAATCAGATGGCCACTCTGGCGGTGCCCGAAAGCCGCCTGATCACTATTCAGCCCTGGGATATGTCCGTGATCAAGGACATTGAAAAGGCGATTTTAAAATCGAATCTGGGCCTGACCCCGTCCAGTGACGGTAAGATTATCCGTATCCATATCCCTCCCCTGACGGAAGAGCGTCGCCGGGAGATCGTCAAGCAGGTGAGCAAGATGTGCGAGGAATATCGCGTGGCCGTTCGCAATATCCGCCGGGACGCCAACGACATGTTGAAGGACCTGAAAAAAGACGGCGATATTTCCGAAGATGTGTTATTTAAAGCTCAGGAATCCACCCAGAAATTCACGGACGATCACATCAAAATGATCGACGAGATCTTCAAGCAAAAAGAGAAGGAAGTTCTTGAAGTCTAATCCCCCGTCTTTAGACAGCGACGGCCTGGACAGGTCCGCCCTTCCGGCCCACCTGGCGATGATCATGGACGGAAACGGCCGGTGGGCCCAGAAAAAGCTCATGAACCGCGTCAAGGGGCATGAACAAGGGGCGGACACCGTGCGCATGGTGGTCCGCACCTGCCGGGAGATCGGGATCGCCTGTCTGACCCTGTATGCGTTTTCCACGGAAAACTGGCAGCGGCCCAAAACGGAAGTGGCCGCGCTGATGGCCCTGCTCAAAAAATTTCTGGTTGCCGAACGTGCGGAAATGCAGGTCAACAATATCCGTTTTCATGTCATCGGGGAACAGGAAAGGCTGCCCGCTGATGTCCGGGATGAAATCCAGCGGACCCGGGACGCTACAAAAACCAATAACGGCATGGTGCTCTCTCTGGCCTTAAGCTACGGCGGCCGGGCGGAAATCGTCCGGGCGGTCCGGGAAATCGCGGCGGATGTTCAGAATGGTCGACTGAGAGCGGATGCCATCACCGAAGACACCCTCATCGGCCATTTGTACACGGCCGGCATGCCGGACCCGGAGCTGTTGATTCGCACCAGCGGGGAAATGCGTATCAGCAATTTTCTGCTGTGGCAGATCGCCTACGCGGAGCTTTTTATCACTCCGACCCTGTGGCCGGATTTCACCAGAGAAGAACTGATCGACATTTTAAAGCAATACCAGGCCAGAGACCGGCGGTTCGGGCGTGTCTGACACGGGCTTCTCCAATATGCATCTAAAACGGATTTTAACCAGTCTTATTGCATTTCCCCTGCTTTCCCTCCTGATCTGGAAAGTCTCCCTGCCGGTGTTCTCTCTTTTTATCGGTGCGGTGGCCCTTCTGGCCCTCTATGAGTATGGCCGTATTGTCTTTTTCGACCGTCCGGACGCGGTGTTTTCCCCGATCAGTATC
>PCSG01000302.1:0-2480 GCA_002772195.1 Desulfobacterales bacterium CG23_combo_of_CG06-09_8_20_14_all_51_8
CCCCGTCAACAATCGTGGCGCTCCCGGCGCCGTCAATCGTCAAATTGCTCTGGGTGATATGCAGGACCTCATCCGGCTCATGCCCGCCGCTGGATAGCAACTTATATTCTCCCGCAGCCACATTCAGGGTATAATTTCCGGACGTACCGCCATTGATCTGATAAATGGCATGATGCAGGGTCTGCCAAGGCATGGATAAAGATCCGTCGCCGGTTTCATCATTACCGGAGGCGCTGTTCACATAATAAGTGCCCGGCCCAACAGAACTTAACCCAAAATTCGCCTTAATGGATGACGTCTGGGTAATGGTAAAGGAACATGACCCTGTGCCGGAACAGCCAGCAGCCGAACCCGTGCCGTCCGTCCATCCGGTAAACGTTGAACCGGAATCCGGAACTGCGGATAACTGAATCATCGTATCCTTTGGAAACACACCAACACAATCCGCACCGCAGTCAATTCCCGCCGGGATGGTGGTGACGGTTCCCGAGCCCGTGCCTGATTTGGTGACAAAAAAATTAAAAAGTTCTCCCGTGGTAGACATTTCATATCGTGCCACCGCTGTGTCGAAATCTGATTTGCCGGCCACAAGGGCCTTGCCGTCCGCCTGAAGGGCCAATCCGTTAATGACATCTTCAGAAACCGCCCCGCCTAAATCCGTAACTACCGTGCCACCGATTCCAAAGGCAGGATCCAGTGACCCGTTGGTGTCATATCGAAGCAATGCAAAATCTTCACTATCAGCGCCTAAATGATAACAGCCCACGACAATATCCCCGTCAGACTCAAGGGCAATGGCATGACCCCGGTCATTGTGTGTCGCGTCGTTGATATCCGTCATGACATATCCGGCGGGAGAAGCAAAACCGGTATCATCCAGAGTGCCATTGCTCATCAGCCGGAGGACCACAACGTCTTCTGCATATCCCGGGTTTATGCCATATCCGGTAACAACGATTTTATTGTCACTCTGAATCGCCACCGCCCTGATCCCTTCATCCGTAAACGTCCCGGAGACCAGATTGTTGGTGTAAGGCAAACCTGAGTTAAAGGTAGCGTCAAAAACGCCCGTATCATCATACCGGCAGACCGCGAATTGGGGATCTGACATAATCGCTGAGTTGCCGGCCACGACGATTTTGTTATTGCCGTCAATCGCTACCCCATAAATCGCATCATCATACCCATAAAAATCCCGAGTGAGATAGCCGTTCGGATTGTTAAAATCCATATCAAGGTCGCCGGAAGGCGTATACTGGGCAATGGCAAAATCAAGAAATCCGTCCATAGTTAGGGTATAACCAGCGGCCACGATATACCCGGCCTTGGGACCGCTCTTATAAATCGAAATGGAACGGATTCCATTGTTATATCCAGAAATGTTCGTGGTAACGATTCCGTTGCCGCCAAAACCGGTGTCTAAGGTCCCATCCGGATTATTATAGCGAACCAGGGCAAAATGATTATGCGCGCCGTCATTTGCAGACCCGGCAACAATAATATCCCCGTCATCGGCAATCGCCACAGCAGAGGCATAATCACTAAAAGAGTTGACCCACTCCCCCCCTGACACATCCGTAATTACAATTCCATTCCCGGAGCCGGTATCACCGTCAAATGTCTCATCCAGGGTCCCGTCTGTTTTATATCGGAGGACCATAAAATAATATTTACCAGACAGATCAACATATCCGGCCACAACCGCTCTTCCGCTGCTGTCAATAGCGACTGCCTGGGCGACGTCCTCATAACCTGGGCTGACATTAACAATATCATATCCGTCACCAGAAAAAGTAATATCCAGGTCACCGGGTCCCGCCCACGCGGGGACAACCGGCCATATCATGAGCATCAGCAATATTCCCATCAGAACCAGAGAAAAGGGGTCTTTGAAAAATGTATCCTTTTGGTGTCGCATGTCTATCTCCTTCGCATATAGACGAAAAGTGGCAATTGACCAGTTCGTATGGTTTTACCCCGCGTTCAATTACAAATGCCTAATTTCCTTCCGGCAATTCCGGGAAATCCGGCAGCGGATCTTTTTGGAAATCTTCATTTTTCTGCTGGAAGATCCGGGTCTTGAATTCATCCATGTCCCGCTCGTCTTTCAACAGAGATTGGAACCGGCGCATATCATCAAGGGCTGGCCCCTGATCGAAAGCCAGGCTGATGGCATGAAAATCGGGCTGGATCAGGGCTTCTTCGGATACAAAAACCGCCTCGACAGCCAAGGGCGGAGCTTCCCATCCTGAAACGGAAAGATCCGAATCCCCCGACAAAGGCATCCCCTCCAGCCGGAATTCCCGCATCAGCCGGTCTGCTTCCTCGGCGTCCAGGCGCCGGGCCTCTTCCGGCGAGGCCCCTAAACGCACGGTGGTGCGCTCAAAATCATGGAGGATCACCGGTTTTTCCTCCGGAACCGCCAAACTGAACACTTCCAGCTCGGTGTTTTCAAGGGCCATGATTTCCGTCACCGTTTC
>PCSG01000302.1:2507-3157 GCA_002772195.1 Desulfobacterales bacterium CG23_combo_of_CG06-09_8_20_14_all_51_8
CCGAACCCCAGCCACGGAAGTTTTGGTTTTGACCTTGAATTCCGAATGCCGGGCATCCACGAATTTTTTCACCACAAACCGGGCGTTTCCCGAGATCATATTCATAAACGATGACCGGGATTTCTGCTCCGGCGCATAAACGCTTTGCGTGATGGTCAGCTCGGACCCCGGCGACAGGGAGATGAAGCTGCCGTCATTAAGCTTGAATGCAGTGGACGCATCCTTTCCGGTGAGGACCGTATCCCCTTTGAACAAATCCATGCCGGCAAACGCCTGATATCCATAGGCCTGATCCTGATGAACAACCGCAACCTTTCCTGAAACCTGACGGATCTGCCCCATCGCCGGGCCGATACCGGGTTCATAGCCGTCCATGATGGTCAAGTTTTCAATATCCACCGGTTCCGCCCGGTCTGCGGCCGCCGACTGCGTCACCAATCCCCCTATGGTCAGAAAAATGACCGCCAAAATCGTTCCGATGCTTTTCATGATATATTCCTTCACCCCCTAAAGTTTGACTGACACAAAAAGGCGGAAAACGTTTCTGTCATAATCGAAATCACGGATATTGGAATTGTTTTTTGTGTAATTGTATTCAGCCCCCGCATAGAGCCATTCTTTCCAGAAATTCCGGGTGACGGCCGCAGACA
>PCSG01000302.1:3223-8751 GCA_002772195.1 Desulfobacterales bacterium CG23_combo_of_CG06-09_8_20_14_all_51_8
AATAATTGCCGTAAACCGTGATATTGGTCCGCTCGGAAACATCGCAGGAAATCCCGGCCAGGGTTTTGAGTTCGCTGAAATCCTCATCTTTTTCAGCGGCCGAATTGATTTCGTAACCGACCCCGCAGAAAACATAGGCGTCCAATTTTTCAAGGGCGCGGGAATAATCGAACGACACTTCATTGGCATGACCGTCCCGGGCGTCGTCCGTAAAATAATTATTGCGATAATAGCCGTAGGAAGCATCCAGGGCACTGCCCGGGTCCATCGCCCAGGTCAAAGACGGCCGCATCTGATGCTGCATCAGATAGCTGTCCGAATCCACCCAGTAATAGGTGGGCAGGTATTTGAGACCCAGGGTGAGGGATTCATTACATTGGTAATTTAAATAAAAATTGCCGATGCTTCCGGTTAAATCATAATCACTTAGATCCTGGTACCAGGTTTGATAATGGCTGTATCCCACTCCCGCAGCAAGCCGGGGGCCGCGAATCAGATCCCAGTCGCCGTTGAGGTAGGTCATGAGCGCGCTGTCTTTTTCATCAGACACGATGTCCTGCTCCGCAGGTTCCAGGACCACGTTGTCGTCAAACACATAGGCGGTTTTGAGATACAGGGACCAGGGCTTTAACGCGGCGCGTTTATCCTGGATGGTTTTTATCCACAGCCGCGCATTTTCCCGAAGATCATCGGCCTCGGCGATTTCCGCCACATGGCTGAACTGACTCTCGGCCGTGTCCAGCCGGTCCAGATGGTAATTGCAGATCCCGGCATAATAATTTCCATTGGCTTCAATGGTCGGGCTCATCTTGGCCGCCGCCAGCAGAGATTTTTCGGCCGCGGCATATTCCTCCAGTTTATACTGGCTGATTCCCGAATAATAGGTCGCCAGAACGCTGTTGTCATCACCCGGGGCCACCTTCTGAAATTGTGAAAGGGCTTTATCAAAATCCATATTTTCATAATATAAAAGCCCCAGACAGTAATTTAACCCCGGAAATTCCGGATCCAGGGAAAAGGCCCGGGTCAAACTGGACTCCGCAAGGTCCAAGCGCTTCTGCTTGAAGTAGGTCTGACCCAGATAAAAATGCGCCCGGGCATTCTCCGGGTCCATTTTCACGGCTTTGGTTAAAAATTGTTCAGCCTCCGCATAATTGCCTTCTTCATAGGCAAAAACCCCCATTCCGTAATAATTTTGAGCGTTTTCACCCGCAAAAACCGGCCGGAACAGACTCAAAATCACCCATCCCACAACCATAATTTTAAGTGACTGATGCATGCTGGCTCCTCATCCCGATAATTTTACCACGTCGATGGTTTGTTATTTTAAATCTGTAATTGATAAACAGGGAACCATGGCGTTTCTGATGTGTTCACGTTGCACCCGCATTAAAACAGACAAATCCTTCCAAGACGGACCGCCTTCAACCGACCAGGCTGACCAACCCGCCCCGTTTCAGATGGCGGCGATAAAACCCCCGGTCGTGATGACCATTATTTATTATTGATTTCAAATAATTAATATTATTTTTAATGGACTCGGCATACAGATCCCGCTCAATATTCCATCGATTCTTGAAATGCCGGGCCATGTGGTCAGCAATATTATCAAAATCCATGGCCAACCGTTTCCGGGCCACGTTTTGATAAAACCCTTCTGTTTTCTCAAGCAGCGCTTCTTCAGAATCAAAATCCGGAATGCCGGCTTCCTCGAACTCCTTGAACAGAAGGAGCAATTTTTCCAGATAATGCCGGTCCGCCATCTGGCCCAGCAAATCCGCGGACCCGACGATTTTGCCCAGCATTTTTATTTCTTCGGTCCGAAACACAAGGTCCGCCATCCCGATATTTAAATTGGTGCATTTGATCAGTTGAGCGCAATCATCCATCTCTTTTTTAGAAAAATCCCGGGCCGAAAGGTTTTGCCGCATAAAATCCACGCTTCGATCCTCATGGCCGATGGTGTATTTAGCGCCCGTCCCTTTCCGGTCCTGCCGGGTCTGGATCAGACCGGCGTCATGAAACAGCGCGGCCAGGAGGCCGATCAGAATATTTTTCGGTTTAAACCGGAAACCGCCCACAGCGCTTCCGTGAATCAGGCGGACGGCGGCCAGAGTGACCATGGTGGTGTGCTCCAGGTTGTGATACCTTGTGTTGGAGGCCCTGTATCCTGGATAATCACCGTTAAACAGCCGGACGATGTCCTGATACACGGACTGGAAGGAATGAACGATAATTTCACAATCCAGAATGGAAATGATCATTATGATTTCCGCCAGAACCGCCTCCTGACTCTGGCAGTCGATCAAATCATAAAGCTTGGTCGCTTCTGCTTCCATCAATCGCTCCAGTAGGGGAATATGGATGTTTCTGTGGATATATTCAAGATGGACAGGAATTCAGCCTCTGTACTTAAGGCGGATCGCCTGAATCACCGGAAAAATCTCAAAAAAAATCTCCACAAGTTCCGGATCAAACTGTCTGCCAGATTCCGCCGCTATGACGTCCAGGGCCTGGTCGTCACTCCAGGACTCCTTATAACATCGCTGGGAAATCAAGGCGTCAAAAACATCCGCAAGGCATACGATACGCGCAATTAGCGGAATTTCCCCGGCTTTCTTGGGAATCCCCAGTTTCACGTCCGGCTGCAGGATGTCATTGATGCTTCCGGGATACCCTTCCCCGTTCCATCGTTCATGATGATTCAGGGCGATCTCAAGGCTCATTTTGTCCAGACGGGAGGTCTGATTCATGAACAAACGCCCTCCGTAGACCGTATGCCACTTCATCACGCCAAACTCGGCGTCCGTCAGCCGATCCGGTTTTTTCAGAATGCTGTCCGGGATCCCGACTTTCCCCACATCATGCAGCATGGCCGACAGACGAATCAGGTCTTTCTGACGGTTTCTTTCCTGACGGTCGATCCCATGCCGGATGGCCCACTGCTGATAAATTTCCGCTGAATACGCACCGACCCGTTGAACATGAGCGCCGGTTTCCTTGGGATCCCGGAGTTCCGCCATTTTCACCATGCGCAGAATCATTTCCCGATTCATCGTGCCCCGGTCGATGGCCACGGCGGCGTTATTGGCCAGCAGGGGAATCAGATCCTGGATTTTTTTAAAAAATGGGATGACCTGACCTTTCTCGTCTTTGGCGTTGATCAGCTGCATGACACCCACCAGCCGGCCATGAAACGTAAACAGCGGCAGGGCTAAAATGGACCGGGTTTGATAACCGGATTTCCGGTCATATTCGGCATTGAAGGTAAAGGGACTTCCCGAGGGGAGATTATAGGCATCGTCGATGACAATGGTTTTGCCGGTCAGGGCCACATACCCGACAATGGACTGATCATCAACGGGCATCGTGAAATCCAAATAGATTGCCTCATTGGCCGTATCTTTCTTGAACAGGGTGTCATTATGGACATATCCGAACCGCAGGCGGCTGTCTTCCGCAATAAAAATCGAACCGGCATCGGCGCTGGAGAGACTGCGGGCTTCTTCAAGGATTTTATAAAGGATGGCGTCAATATCCTGAAGATAGTTGAACTCCTCGATTTTTTTCATAATCGAGGCGATTTCGGTCCGAGGATACTGGGCGTATGTGAAATGATGGGAACCCATTTTGTTTAACACTCCTCAACCTTAGAATGCCACACCACAGGCATGAGCATGCCGGGCACTGGAAGAAAACAGACCATTCCCAAAAATCACCAAACAACCGCAAACAAACCAGAAAAAACGGTATATCCAAAAGCGCGCTGTTCAGAATATTATAATTTATCTTAATCCAACGCAGGCGGTCAGGTCAATTAAAATAACATTAAAAATACCATCCCCATCTGAGCGCCACGACCGGTTGACACGCGGATGAAAGTGGTTATTGTTCTTGCAGACAATATGTTAGACTGTTCTGCGACAAAAACGCAGCAGCATTCATTCATTACACATGATGCAAAGGAGGCCCGATGCGTTTTGATAAATTCACCTTAAAATCTCAGGAGATGGTTCAGGAAGCCCAGGCCCTGGCATCCCGAAACAACCACCAGCAGATTGAGCCGGTGCATTTTCTCCATGTCATGCTGGAGGACGCCGACAGTATCGCGGGCTCCATCTTGAGAAAAATCGGGGTCGCGCCGGATGCAATTTCCAGCCAGGTTGCAAGCGCCATCCAAACCCTTCCCAAGATTCAGGGGGCTACCGGTGAATCTTACCTGTCCCCGAATTCCAAAAAAATGCTCGAAAAGGCCTTTGCCGAAGCTGCCAATATGAAAGACCAGTACGTCAGCATCGAGCATGTATTTCTGGCCATTCTGGATATCAAGGACCGCGGCACCCAATCCATTTTCAGCCAGTTCGGCATTACCCGGGACAAAGTCCTGAAGGTGCTCATGGAAATCCGGGGCAGCCAGACGATCACCGACCAGAACCCGGAAGACAAATATCAGGCCCTGGAAAAATTCACCCGGGACCTTACCGAGGCGGCCCGCCTGGGCAAAATCGATCCGGTCATCGGCCGGGATGATGAAATCCGGCGCATTGCCCAGGTTTTGTCCCGCCGCACCAAAAACAATCCCGTGCTCATCGGCGAGCCCGGGGTCGGAAAGACCGCCATTGTTGAAGGCCTGGCCCAGCGCATTGTGGAAGGGGATGTGTCCGAATCCCTGAAAAACCGGCGTCTTGTGGTTCTGGACATGGGCTCCCTCATTGCCGGCGCCAAATACCGGGGGGAATTCGAAGACCGGTTAAAAGCCGTGATCAAGGAAGTGGAAAAAGCCGAAGGGAAAATCATCCTGTTTATTGACGAGCTCCATACTCTGGTCGGCACCGGGGCTGCAGAAGGGTCCATGGATGCTTCCAATATGTTAAAGCCGGCCCTGGCCCGGGGGACCCTGCGGTGCATCGGCGCCACCACCATCAGCGAGTACCGGAAATACATCGAAAAAGACGCGGCCCTGGAACGGCGGTTTCAGCCCGTGATGGTGGCCGAACCCACCAAGGAGGACACCATTTCCATTCTCCGGGGGCTCAAACAGAAATATGAAGTCCATCATGGCGTGAAAATCAAGGATTCGGCCATTGTGGCGGCGGCCACACTTTCCGACCGCTATATCACCGACCGGTTTCTTCCAGACAAGGCCATTGATTTAATAGATGAATGCGCCTCCAAAATCCGCATTGAAATTGACAGCAAACCCTTGGAAATCGATGAAATCCAGCGCAAAATCTTCCAGCTGGAAATCGAGCGGGAAGCCCTGAAAAAAGAAACCGACAGCGCAGCCAAAGACCACCTGGAAAAACTGGAAAAAGAAGTTGAATCCCTAAAAGAGGAATTCAACCGCTTAAACGCCCACTGGCAGAACGAAAAGGAAATCATCGCCCAAATCCAGGGCATCAAATCCGAACTGGATCAGACCGGCATTGAAGAGCAGCAGGCCGAACGTCAGGGCAATCTGGAGCGGGTGGCCGAACTGCGCTACGGCCGGCGCAACGAGCTGAAAAAACGATTGGATAAGGCCAGTC
>PCSG01000309.1:0-1024 GCA_002772195.1 Desulfobacterales bacterium CG23_combo_of_CG06-09_8_20_14_all_51_8
GATCAGGGCTTTTTCCGATTCGATTTCCACTTTTCCGAGCAGAATCAACTGATCATGGTATTTGGACATGAGGGCGGCCATGGTCTTGAAATGGTCTTTTCCCAGAATTTTTTCAATTTTCCCCGTTTCCCGGGTCAAAATCCCGCCCGCTATATCCAGATGTTCCAGGGCGTCATCGAGATTGGTGCCGTAAAGCAAATAATTTTTTTCAAACCGGCGGGCCTGCTGAATCTCCACCAGATAGCTGTCCGCGATTTCCAAAAATTCTATTTTATCCTCAAGCTTGGTGAGAATCCAGTAAGACCAGCCGGTCACCGTAAAAGACAGGATGAAAAACAGCGAAAACGATACCGCCACCTTCGCCCGGATACTGATGGACGGACGCTGGTGAAGGGGGATGTTATCCGGATCAATGCTGTAATTTTTTTCCGGGTCTTTTATGTCAATACTATTCAGGTCCATTAAAATTCTTTTTTCATCTTTGAAAGTTCGAAGTTGGATGTTCGAAGTTGGATGTTCGAAGTTGGATGTTCATTCCCCTCTATCCGAACATGTCAAATCTCTGACTTAAAAAATACTCCCCATAAAGTTTGATGGCGGCATCGGTCTTGAGCACGGCGTCGAGCTGCCGGGCGCAGACAATGAGGTGGCCGAGAAGTTCCAGAGCATTTTCGGAATCCGTTTGCGGATACCGCCGGAACCAGGCCGTCACCAGATCGCCGCTCCGGTCCACCCCGAAGCCGGTTTCCCGAAGGATGCGCTCCAGAAAGCGCGCGCGCCTTTGCTTGTTTTCCTCCCCTGCCCCGCCGCCCCGGAACCGGAAATGCACATGATTATGCTCTGTTCCCGGCCCCACCATGGCGTCGACCATGGCGTAATGATACGCGAACCGGGCGTTTAAATTCATATAGTCCCGGGCCACGATGGCGTAATTCTTGTCCGACGGGCGTCTGGGGCCGCGGTCCCCCCCCAGAACCGTTTCCTTGAAATCCGACGGCATCCCCCGCATGGCATTTTCCCACCG
>PCSG01000309.1:1042-7208 GCA_002772195.1 Desulfobacterales bacterium CG23_combo_of_CG06-09_8_20_14_all_51_8
CCTTTTTCACTTTTTCCGACACCGACTGGTCCAGATCGATAATCTGAAATTTCACCGGCAGCTCAGTGACCAGTTTCCGGCTTTTTTTGTGCCAGCCCCGGTTTTGTTTGTCCCCGAACCCGAACATGGAACGCACCGACATTTCATGCATGAACCGCAGGGTGTCATGCACGGACCGGCAGGATTTGGCCTTAAATGACGCAGCGTCGGGGTCTATCAGATTCAACCCCAGCACCAGGTCATAAAGGGGGCCGGACTTTTTCGGGTGACGGTTTCCGTCGGCGATCCTTGCCAGAACCCGCTCCCGAATCCCGGGCCAGCGGATTCCTGCGTAAACAGTGCGTTTGGTGGCATTCACGCTGATGATATTTTTCCCCGCAAGGAGGAATGCGGCGTTTTTCCCGAGGCGGAAAATGCAGGGCACGGCAAATTCCCGCACCAATGTCGCGAGATGCCCCACGGGATTGCCTTCCACCACCAGGAGCGCGGCGATCTTCGGCAGGATGGACGCAAGTTCCGGCCGGGGCTGGTCCACCAGCACGATGGCCCCTTCCGGCACATCGGTAAGTTGATCCTCGGGCTTTAAAATTTTGAGCGGCCCTTCGGCCCGGCCCGGGAATATGGTCATTCCCCCTTCCAGAACCGGCAGTGAGTCTTTTCTTTCCGATGCTTTGGCCATCATCTCATCCGGCCGGACGATGTTCAACTGGCGGGCCTGAAGAAAATAAATTTTTCCGGTTTTATCCATTGCCCATTCAACGTCCAGCTCATAGCCGAATTTATCCGCCGCTTCCATGCCCAATCGTGCGATCTCAATGACTTTTTCATTGGAAAGATAGTCCACCGAACCGACTTCTTCGGCCTCGCCTCCGGCCGGGATGATCCGGATGATCTTCGGGGAAGACCCTTTGGCCACCCGAAAAGTATCGGCCGGGACCTCGCCCTTGACCATGCGGTTGGCAAGTCCCGGGACGGCGCTGATTTCCAGGACGCCGGCCGCCGGGTCTTTCAAGTCATTGGTGTACGACACGCCGGCGGCCGCGGGCGCCACCATGGGCATGAAAAGGACCGCCATGGGCGTGTCGACTTCCCGGAACTGATGATGGATCCGGTATTTCACCGCCCGGTCCGTGAACCGGCTGGCCAGGACATGGCGGTAGGCGGTGAGAAGATTTTCCGTTTTAATCTGAAGTTCGCTGTCAAACTGACCGGCGAAGGAATGGGCGCCGTCCTCGGATACCGCTGATGACCGGACGGCCCAAAGAATATCGGGAAACTGCTGCTCCAACGCCCGGGCCTGTTCCATAATGGCGGTTTCAATTTCCGAGGCGACGACCGCTTCCTGGATCATTTTCCGGATAGTCCGGGTCCGGGACTGAAACTGAGCCGGGTCCTCGGTCACATCCAAATTATTGAGCAAAATCCGGATGCGGTCATGCAGCTCATTGTCTTCGATCATCCGGTGATAGGCGGCAGTGGTCGCAACAAATCCCGGCAAGACCAGGTCCTTGAAGTATTGATGAAGCATCCGCAGCCCGAATGCCTTGCCGCCGATTAGAAACGGGTCCGACCCAATCTCTTCAAAAAGCCCCAGCACAAACGGCTGGTCCTTGTCCGGCCGGCATCCGGAAAACAGCTGGTCCGCCTTGTTCCTGAGCTGAAAAATCACCTCATAGAGATCGGTATAATGATCCCCGGTCATCAGGTTCAGTTCCTGGGCCATGAGCAGAGATTCGGTGATGAGCCGCTGAATAGGCCTCCGGACACGCTTGTCGTAATGCCGCATATGATTTAGATCCGCTTCCAGATCGCTTAAAATCTGGAGCGCGCCGCCGTTTTTATTGAGCAGGGACCGAAGGGTTTCATAGCGGAATCTAAACTGATAATCCTTTTCAAAACCCGCCGGTTTTTCCGGTTTCATGGCCATAATGCGCCTCCATCGTCAGCAAATAATGTATAAAATCAGGACCGCAGTTCCTTAGACGCCCGTTCGATGATGGCCCGCAGATCCGCGGGCTTGAAAGGTTTTGCGATAAAATCAAAGGCCCCTTTGGACAGGGCTTCCCGGGCGATTTCCACGGTGGCGTATCCGGTGATGATGATGACTTTGGTGCGCCCGGATTTCGCCAGGATGT
This sequence comes from Desulfobacterales bacterium CG23_combo_of_CG06-09_8_20_14_all_51_8, assembly GCA_002772195.1. Lineage (GTDB taxonomy): Bacteria > Desulfobacterota > Desulfobacteria > Desulfobacterales > Desulfosalsimonadaceae > SURF-3. The sequence goes on from PCSG01000309.1 coordinate 3,178, forward strand.
GTTCCAGGATTTCAATCCCGTCGATTTTTTCCATGCGGATATCCGTGACGACAATATCAAAGGGCGATTCATCAAACCGGGCCAGGGCTTTTTCCCCCTCCTCGAATGTTTCCACAATGTCTCCGGTTTTTTCAAGGGCCGGTTTCAGACGCTTGCCAACGATATTCTCATCGTCGATGACCATTATTTTCAGCGGTTGTTCCGACATCTGTCTTCCCCCGTTGCGAATAAAAGGTTAATCATTGCATCCGCCGGACGCTTTCATCAAAAAGATTTCGGCCGATGATCATGAGGGTGTCTTCAATGGTTTTCGCCGTTATGGAAAGGCTCCATGCAAACTGCCCGTAATTCGTGCGTTCCACATGAAATCCGTCGGGAATGATCTTGTCCAGCGGGGCGTTCGGGCCGGCGAAAATAAAAATAAAATCCGAGGGCTCATACCCGCTGGCCAGGGTTTCCAGCCGGAACCGGAAATTCGGTTTCAGGGTGGTTAAGCTCAACTGGTATTCACTGACCGCGGCCACCCATGCGGCCGTGTGTTGATTCGCTTTGGGCCCGGCTTTTTCCAAATCCCCGTTCCCTGAGTCCATGAACAGATGCCGGAGAGGAATGCTGTTGAAATCACGGATGGACCGGTTTTCCGATGGGGGCGACAAGGCGTCCTTCCAGAGATCAATGACGTAAATCCCCATGTCTGAAGCGTGGAGTCCGTTTTTATCAAACAAGGCCTGGTTTCGCGTCATGGCATCATTGGATTCCAGACCCTGGATCACATGAAAAAAGGTCTGCCGCATAAACTCCATGACCGAGATATTTCCCGTGTTCTCCGTTCCCTGGAACCATTTCAGCACATCCGACAGGAGCCGGTACTCCGGATCAACCGCGTCATCCGCCGCGGAAGGGGTTGAACCGATCAGGTTCCGGGCCGCCAGCTTGTGCCGGTCATAGGCGGCATACAATTCCTCGCCGCTTTCAGGGACCAGCACGCTGGCATCGTACACCATCCTTCCCAGACGGTCCACCACGCTGTCAATCAGAGTGACCACATAATGGCGGTCAAAAATATATTCCCCGAGAACTTTTTCCCGGCCGTCCGCAAAAAGATCCAGCAGGGCCCGGGCGTTTTCAAGAAATTTTTTAAACCGGATGGTCTGGATGCAAAAATCCCGGATTCCTGTTTCCCTGTGACCGATTTTTTTTAATTTATCCAGCAGACTCATGGCGGTTTCTCCTTGGATGGGCCGGCAACTCCGGAAATCTGCTTCCGGCGCCGGCAAGGTTATTCGGCAACCGTTTCGTCATTTGGTGAGGCCGCGTCAATGGGCATGCCCAGGGCTTCAGCCGCGCTGGCGATAATCCGCCGCAGGTCATCCGGCCGGAAGGGCTTGGCGATAAAATCAAATACCCCTTTCCCCATGGCTTCCCGGGCCAGATCCATTTTCGCATACCCGGTGATCAGGATCACCTTGGTGCGGGGCCATTTTTTCTGAACATGCTCCAGCACGGCAATGCCATCCATTTCCTCCATGCGGATATCGGTCACCACGATATCAAATTCCTTCTGGTCGATGCGCGCCACTGCTTCTTTAGGATTCTCAAAAACTTCCACCTGGCACCCGATCTTGTCCAGGGCCGGTTTCAGACGTCTGCCGACAATGGGCTCATCATCCAGCAGCAGCACTTCCAGTGATCTTGCCATTTATTTTTCTCCTTCAACCACCTGTCTATGGGATTACGCGGTTTCCTTTAAAAAATTCTTTTTCACATGCACTTCCACATAGCCGACGCCGTCCACCTGTCCGGCCAGCGCCTTGATGGTTTCGGTTTTTTTCCGTTTCTGGCGGGTCGATGCCCGGGTGGACACCACCACCGACCCGTCCCGGGCCTGGACTTTCACGTCCGCCATGGATTTTAACAGCACGGCATGGACTTTTGCCGCCAGGGCCAGATCGGTCAGGCATTTCATGGAATAGGTCATGACCTGGAACTTGCGGTATTCCGAGGCCCCGGTAATGGTCCGGACCGTTTCCACCGGATCGATCTGGTCCAGACTGATGACGAGATCATAGCGGGACAGATCGGTTTCATCCTGGTTGAAAGCCGCCAGCGACCATTTTTTCCGCCGGGCCATTTCATCGTCCCGGTATGTTTCAGCCCGTTGAAGACTGATCCCCCGCTCTTCGGCGATCTTCGCAAGTCCGCTGCTTTTTCCGGCCAAAACCCTTATTTTCATGGCATGGGAAATATCCGTAACGTAAAGATGTGCGGCCAGACCCCAGCATACCAGGTTATCCGCCAGAAGTCGCTCCAAAACGTCGGCCTCGATGCAGGAGAGATAATACCGCCACTGCCGGGACGACAATTTCCTGAACAGCGACGGGGTGGTTTCCAACGCCTCTATCAGACGGCCCGGCTCCACCTGATGTCTCGCGGCCACATCGTTTATAATACGGCGGTCCAGCCGGCCATACCCTTTTTCCTCAGCCACTTTTCCCGCGATCATTTCTTCTATTTCCCGGACATCCGAGGAAATAATAATGATGGACATGATGGTCTCCTTTGTTATTCCAATCCTGCTTCCATGAACTTTTATCAAAATCCGCTAAACAGCATCCGGCGGAAGCTCAACTCCCGCATGGGTCTCCAGATGATGGATGCCGTCCGTGGTTTCCCGGATCTGGTTGAGTTTTTTCGTGAGTTTCCCGGCGACCGAATCCTTTGCCCGGACATAGATCAACACATTGCCGTATTCGCAGGTCACCCCGACATGGGGAAAGTCATCCACCAGCGCGGCCTTGACCCGGCAGGCAATGGCCATGTCCGCCGCTTTGTTACGGTTTCGTTCAGTGGCCTGGAACCCATCTGTTTCGGCGGCCTGGCAGATGAACTCCACGGCATTATCAACGGAAAGTTTGTCGATACAAATACTTAAATCATAGAGGGACGAATCCCAAGGGTCCTGATCATAGAGGGAATGGGTCCATTTCCGGCGCTGCTTGTCATCTTCCTGGATGCGAAGGCGGGCCTCTTCCGCGGGAATGCCGTCCCTTTCCATGACAATTTTGATTCGCCTCTCCATGTCGGCGTTGATCCGGACCTTGAGCACATGGGGAATGCCTTTTAACAGCAGATGTCCGGCCAGTCCGTGATAGACGACATTGTCGTCCACGATCCGCTCCATCAGCGCGGACCGGATATACGCCACATAGGACTGTTTGCTGTGGCGGTAGCGCTCCAGAATGCCCGGCGCGTCGTGAATGGCTTTTTCCAGTTTCATTTCTGAAACATTGAACCGGCTGCTGGCATCCAGTAGCACTTCCCGGCTGATGAGCCGGTAACCCAAACGTGCGGCCACTTTCTCGGCCACGGCCTTGCCCATGGAAGAAGATCCCCTGGAAATAGTAATAATCGGCATACCCAATGATTCCTTCGTTAATTATTCTTTTAAACCCCGTACACCAGACTGATGACGGCAATCATGACAACTAAAAAAACCACACTGACGAGAGACCCGGCCTTGATGAAATCCACGGTGCGATAGTGCCCCGGCCCCATGTAAAGCGCATTGACCTGGTGGGTGGGCAGCACAAAGGAGTTACTGGTGGCAAGTCCCACAACCAAAGCCGCCATGCGGGGATCCGTATGGGCCGCGATGGCCATGTTCACCACCAGGGGCACCAGGAGAACCGTGGCCCCGACATTGGAAATCACCAGGGTAAACAGGGTGGAAAGAATGCCGATGACCGACAGCAGGACAATGGGGGACACATCCCCGATAATGCCCAGAATTGAATGAGCGATCCAGGCGGCGGTCCCGGTTTTTTTCCGTAGCCACGCCTAAGGGGATCAGGCCGGCCAGCAGAAAAATGGTCCGCCAGTCTACGGACTGGTAAGCCTCGTCGATGCTGAGCACCCGGGTCAGGACCATTCCCAGAGCCCCGGTCATGAGGGACACGGAGAGCTGAATTTTAAAAACCATGATCATCACAAGGGCCACAGCCAGCCAAAGCCCGGCCCATATCGCCTTTTCC
>PCSG01000309.1:7239-9876 GCA_002772195.1 Desulfobacterales bacterium CG23_combo_of_CG06-09_8_20_14_all_51_8
TGAACAGTAGTCCCCCTTCCTTCTGTAACTCCTTGAGACGCTTCCAGGTACCGTGGAGGGTGACCACATCGCCGACCTGAACGACGATATCATCAATTTTCGCCCGGTAGGTTTCTTCCTGCCGATAAACACTGATGGGCGTGACATGAAACCGGTCCTGAAAATTGATGTCCTTTAAAGATTTACCGGCATAGGGGGACCGGGGCGCGACCACGACTTCCACGGTTCCGGCGTTTTGGGCGCTCAATATGCCCCGATAGGTCTCCAGCGCTTCCTTGAGTCGCATTCCTTCGGCGGCAGCCATGCGCTGGACATCCTGTTTCCGGCCGCAGACCACCAGGTCGATGCCGGAACGGACTTCCACGTCCGGCAGGGGAGAAAGCACCTTAAAATCAGGCGGCTCGGTCATGGCGACGACGTTCAGCAAATACCGGCGCCGCAGGTCCTCCACCGTCACCGGATCCCGGTAATCCATGAAATCATCGGGGGTCCGCAATTCATAAAATTCAGTCTGCTCCGGCCCGGTTTCATTGACGGCCGGGGCCTGATCCAATACCCCGGCTTCCTTTACCTCCCCCTGCGGCAAAATCCATCGACCCAGCAGCACAAAGCATCCGATACCGCTGGCCACCAACGCCAGGCCCACAGGCGTGACATCAAACAACCCAAACGGCTCCAGATTAAACGGCGTCAGCAGATCATTCAAAAGGATCAGAGGGCTGGACCCCACCAGGGTGACGGTCCCCCCCAGAATGGCCGAAAACCCCACGGGCATGAGCAGCCGGCTCAAAGGAATTTTCTGCATTTTGCTGATGCGCTGGATCGCCGGGAGAAACAGGGCTGCGGCCCCGATATTCTGCATAAAACTGGAAATGGTCGCCACGGTCAGGGATATGGCGACGATGATGCGGGATGCGCTGCTGCCGGCAATGCGCAGCACCGGGGCCACCAGCTTGTTGATCATGCCGGTGCGGTCCAGGCCCGCGCCGATGATAATCACCGCGATAATGGAAACCACGGCGTTGCTGGAAAGTCCCATAAACGCTTCCTTGGGCGTCACCAAATGAAGGAGCGGCAGAACCACCATCATGAGAATCGCCACCACATCCACCCGGACCCATTCCACGATAAATAAAAACACCGCCAGACCGATCATGGCCATTACCAGAATCATATCAAGGGTCAATTTTTCCATACACGCTCCATTCCTTTTTTTCTTTATCGTTCCTCTCGTTTGCTGACCGCCAGCAATGGACACTCAAGACGCCCGGCGACTTTTGACAGCCAGTGCCGCTGGGCCCCCCGGGTAAGGTCCGGCAGATCCCGCCCGCTGCCCCAGACAATAGATTGAAACGGCGGCCGGTCCGCCAGAAACTTCATGAGTTCCTGGGCCGGGTCCCCGATTTTAAGGGCGGAATTGACTTCGATGCCTTCCTGGATAAAGGTCTGAAGACAGTCGGACAAAAGCTTGCCCGCTCGGATTTCAATGTTTCGGATGGTGTTTCGTTGGGGACCGATGACCGTGCGGCCGTCAAAAGACATGGGCACGAGCATCAACAGAGTGATCTTCGCGTCAATGCGCAGGGCAAACTCCCGGGCGTAAACCAGGGCCTCGGGAAAAATTTCTTCATTTTCAAAAACCAGCAAAATATTCCGGAACATCCGCCGCCTCCTGGACGGAATTGGTTTGCAAATTCCTTGCCAGCCTGCGGAATTTATTTAATGCATTAAATTTATTATATATATTTGTTTACTAAAAGATATGGAACGGATCGGGATGTTTCAGAATGCAACGGCATTTTGCTTTAAGAGGGAGGGATCTGCCGAAGAAAAGGTGCGGGATCGGTTTGTTGCAAAAACGAACGATCGTGTTGCAAATAAATCATTCCAAGTTGTATTTTTTCATTTTCCGCCACAGGGAGGCCCGGTCAATACCCAGAATTTCAGCAGTTTTGGCCCGGGCACCGCCGGTAATTTTCAGCAGATGGGAAATATAGTCCTGTTCCAGTTCGGAAAGGGTCATGAATTGTTCATCCGGCGGCTTATAGGCCTGAAGTTCCAGGGCGATCAGGTCCGGGGGCAGATCACAGGCACGGATCACGTCGCCAGCGCAGACCGCGACGGCCCGTTCCAGGATGTTTTCCAATTCCCGCACGTTTCCGGGAAACGCATATCCCCGCAGGAGATTCATGGCGTTTTCGGATATGGCATGAATATCCCGGCCCCGCCCCCGGTTGAGACGGGAAAGAATATGGTAGGCCAGGAGCGGAATATCTTCCTTGCGCTCGGCCAGGCCGGGCAGCTTGATGTTGACGACATTGATCCGGAAATACAAGTCTTTGCGAAATCCGCCGCCGCTGACCGCCGCCTTCACATCCACGGCGGTGGCGGATACGATGCGCACGTCTATGGGAATGGGATGAGTGCCGCCGACCCGCATGAGTTCGCCTTCCTGAAGCACCCGCAGGAGCTTGACCTGCATGGCATGGGGCATTTCCCCGATTTCATCGAGAAACACCGTGCCGCCGGACGCGGCTTCCAAAAGCCCGGTGGTCCGGGTTTCCGCGCCGGTAAAGGCCCCCTTTTCATGGCCGAACAATTCGTTGTCAATCAGGGTTTCGCTAAGCGCCCCGCAGT
>PCSG01000330.1:0-2343 GCA_002772195.1 Desulfobacterales bacterium CG23_combo_of_CG06-09_8_20_14_all_51_8
TTTTTCTTTCCCCTGCGCCGGTAAAGGCCCCTTTTTCATGGCCGAACAACTCATCTTCCAGCAGGGTTTCCGGCACGGCCGCGCAGTTAAGGGTGATCATATACCGTTCCTGCCTGGAACTGGCCTGGTGGATCAGCCGGGCCAGGAGTTCCTTGCCGGTGCCGCTTTCCCCCAGAATGAGCGTGCTGGCTTTGGAGTCCGCAACCTTGAGTGCGTCGGCCATGACTTCCCGGATGTCCTTGCTTTCGCCGATAATCTGGTGACTTAGGCCAAGGGCCTGCTTTAATCCCTTGTTTTCCCGTTCCGCGATCTGGAATTTTTTGGCATTGGCAATGGCTAAAGCCGCCACGTCCGCAAACACATTGAGCAGTTCCAGGTCGCTTTGCTGAAAGGATCCCCCTTCGGCCTTGTTGATAAATTCAATGGCGCCGATGACATTGTCTTTGACTTTCATGGGAACGCAAAGGATGGACCGAGTTTTAAATCCGATTTCATCGCTGATATTACGATACCAGCGTTTGTCCTGGGTGACATCTTCGATTAACAGCGGCTGCCCGGTTTCCGCCACATGGCCGACGATTCCCTGGCCGAGGCTGATTTCAAAATTTTTCATTTTGTCTTTCTGGGTGCCGGTGGTGACCTTGAAATAGAGTTTCTGGGTTTTCTGGTCCAGGAGCAGCAGCGAGCTGGCTTTGGCCCGCATGATCCGGGTTCCGGTGTGAAGGATGAGTTCAAGAAGCTGGTTCAGGTCATGGACGGAGGAGACCCAGCTGGAGATATTCTTTAACTGTCCGATGGCGATGTCTTTGTTTTCCTGTTGAGTTGCCATGCGATATGTCCGGTAAGTTTTTTGAAACGGTTTAATAAGTTAAGGGGGTGCGCTGACAATTTGTATGAAAAATCATAACGTATTGTTTATCAACAGTCAATAAACTTGGCATAAGGCATAAGGAACTATCTGGCGAAATTGTGATTTTCGGTTTTTCACCGGGTATTTTCTTTATTGGCAATGCGATATTGTGTGTGATAATTTTTTGAATCGGCTCATATGTTTTTTCTTTGTTAAAGTTGTGGGGGCAACTCAGCATTGGATTACTGGCCACTTAACGGGCATAGCCAAATATCTCTGACCATACCCAAAGTGCATGATTTTAAACTTTGAATAGAGAAGGTTATAATGAATATAGTGATTGTGGCTTCTGAAAATGGGGGGCTCCGCGGCGCCAAAGTGGGAGGAATCGGAGACGTCGTCAGAGATATCCCGCCTGAAATCGCAAAGTTGAACTCAACCGTTGTGGTCGTCACCCCTTCCTACGGATATCTCCATCAACGGCTGGGGGCTCAATGGCTTGTCTCTGTCACGGCGTCCTTTTTCGGGTATGACCACAGGGCCGAAATCTATCAAGTTCCAGGCGACACCCCTCACCCAAATGTGAAACACCTTGTGGTGGATCACCCGATTTTCAGCAATTACGATCCTGTCCGCGGTTATCATCAAATTTATGTGGATGACCCGCCGGAAAGGCTATTTGCAACAGATGCCACAAAATTTGCATTTTTCGGACTGGTCGTTGCCGAAGGCCTGAAAAAGGACCTGTTCGGGGAGATTGACTGTATCCATCTGCATGACTGGCATGCCGCCTTTGTCTTGATATTGCGCCGATTTCACCCGGATTATCAGGTTCTGCGTGGTATCAGGACGGTTTACACTATTCATAATCTCACCCTTCAAGGGGTAAGACCGTTTCGATGGGATGATTCCTCTCTGAAGGCATGGTATCATGATATGCCCTATCAGTGGGCTGATCTTGCCGATCCTCGATGGCCGGATTGCATCAATCTGATGACTGCCGGCATCCGATTATCCGACGCCGTTCACACCGTTTCCCCTTCCTATGTTGAAGAAATTGTCAATCCGAGTGACAAACCGCGCTATTATGGCGGTGAAGGGCTGGAAGCCATCCTGCAGTTTGCTCAAAAGGAGGGACGACTCTTCGGGATTTTAAATGGGTGTGCCTATCCGCCAGACCGGGAGACTGCCAGGCTGCATTTCGCTGATTTGGTGAAACTTTTAAAAGAACAGATTCTCAATTGGGCGGGAAGACGGGATACGCTTTCAGCCGATCTTTTTGTGGCGCATGCGCGTCTGATGGATTGGGGTTCCAAGAGCGGCAGGCCGAAAACGATCATCACCTCCGTCACCCGGGTGGTGGAACAAAAAATATTTCTGATGCGGGCATCCGGTGCCAGCGGCGCTTCCGGTCTGGAAGGCATCCTAAAGGAACTCGGCGGGGACGGCATTTATATTCTGCTGGGGGCAGGGGATAAGGAGTACGAAAGATT
>PCSG01000330.1:2365-5785 GCA_002772195.1 Desulfobacterales bacterium CG23_combo_of_CG06-09_8_20_14_all_51_8
GTGCCAATGCATTGTATGCCAGCGGCGAGCTTTTCCTCATGCCGAGCTCGTTTGAACCTTGCGGCATCAGCCAGATGCTGGCCATGCGGAAAGGGCAACCCTGCCTGGTGCATGAAGTGGGTGGCTTAAAAGATACGGTCAAAGACGGACATAACGGGTTTACCTTCAAGGGCGACACGGTTGCAGAACAGGTCGATGATTTTGTGCGTGTGTTCAAAAAGGCGATCCACCTTAAAAAGAACGCTCCACAACAGTGGCAGCAGATCTGCAGCAATGCCGCCGCTTCGCGATTCTTCTGGGAGGATACCATTCACCTTTACTTCAGGGACCTTTATCGATCATCCAACAGTTTAAAATGATTATTTTCACAGATCTCGACGGAACGCTTCTCAATCATCACGACTACGCGTTTTTTAATGCTCTGCCAGCTCTCGACCGGATTAAAAAAAGCCGCACGCCGCTCATTATCGTTACCAGCAAAACCCGCCGGGAGGTGGAACTCATTCGGGATGCCATCGGCATTGATGACCCGTTTATCGTGGAAAACGGGGGCGGTATTTTTTTTCGAGCCGGATACCGGGATTTCAATATAAAAAACGCATTGACAATAGAGGGGTATGACTTTCTGAAACCAGGTCGGTCATATGCGCAGATCCGGCGATTTTTCGAAAAAGTCCGTTCTGTATTTGGGGTAAAAGGGTTCGGTGATATGACCGCAAGGGAAATCGCAAGCCTTACCGGGCTTTCCGAGGACCAGGCGGCGTTCGCCAAAGACCGGGAATTCACGGAGCCCTTTATCATGGAGCCTGGTCAGGATACCGAGGGCCTTTCCCGGATGGCGGAAAAAGAGGGAATGGCGGTCACCCGTGGCGGCCGGTTTTATCACCTGATCGGCAAAGATCAGGACAAGGGCAAAGCGGTGTGCATGGTGCGGGATATTTTCGAGCAGCATGATGCTGCGAAAGCGATCACCGTGGGCCTCGGAGACAGTGAAAATGACCGGTCGTTTTTGGAGTTGGTGGATATCCCCATACTCATCCCGCATCCGGTTCATGGTTATCTGGACATGGACCGACCGGGGATTCTGAGGGCGAAGATGTCGGGAAGTTCAGGGTGGAATGCTGTGATGGAGGGTCTGCTCGATGAATATGCGATCTAAAATTCTTGAAATTTTTAAGGAAGCTGTTGACGCTGTCAGGCCGGAGAACGTTTTTCCGAGACTGGTGTCGCTTGATGGCGATACACTGCGCGTGGGAGAGCGACGTTATATGCTTTCGAAAACGCAGAAAATTCATGTGTTCGGCTCCGGCAAGGCGGCCGCAGGGTCCGCGAAGGTCATGGAACGACTCCTCGGGGATTTTTTGGCCGGCGGGCTGGTGGTTGCCAATGTGGCGGACCCGTCTCTCAAAAAAATTACGGTTTGCGTCGGCTCCCATCCTGTGGCCGATGAGCGGAGCATCGAGGCCACGGATCAGCTCATTGAAGCCATGTCCCGCCTCACCAAAGACGATTTTTATATCTACCTTCTGTCCGGCGGAACGTCTGCGCTGTTGGAGCGGCCTTTTCCGCCGCTGATCCTTTCCGATCTCCAGGCGGTGACGCGGCTTCTATTAGCTGCCGGTGCTCCCATTGAAGACATGAACGCCGTGCGCAAGCACTTGTCCCTCGTCAAGGGCGGGCGATTGGGGCATATGACCGATGCCCGGGGGGTGGTGCTGGTGATGTCCGATGTCATCGGCGACGATCTGGACACCATCGGTTCGGCCCCGATGTACCGGGACCGGACGACATTTCAGGATGTTTTTGATATTTTGAAAAAATACGAATTATGGGACCGGTTACCCGTATCCGTGGCCGAACTTGTCCGGAACGGGATGGCCGGAGCTGTGGCGGATACGCCCAAAGCGGAAAGTCCGCGCATTGATCATGTGCTTGTGGCAAGCAACATCAAGGCCATGGAAACAGCGAAACAAGCGGCCAATCTTACTGGCATTCCCGTATACATCGTGACCTCAAGGCTTCGCGGAGAGGCACGGGAGGCTGCCAAGTCCATTGCCGCCATTGCTGAAGAAATCATGGCGTCCGGGAATCCGTTCCCGCCGCCGGTATGCTTAATGTTTGGCGGGGAAACCACGGTCACGCTCCGGGGCGACGGGCGGGGCGGCAGAAATCAGGAAATGTGCCTGGCGGTTTTAAAAGAGATGGCCGATTTCAGCGGCTGGACTTTCATGAGCGCCGGCACGGACGGCATTGACGGTAATTCGGATGCCGCTGGGGCCATTGTGGACGCTTTCACCCGGCAAAAGGCCCGCAAGCAGGGACAGAGCATCGATGACTATCTGGCCCGAAATGATTCCAACGGTTTTTTTAAACAAACCGGGGATCTGATCATCACGGGAGCGACAGGAACCAATGTGATGGACCTGGCGATTCTTTATATAAGCGCAAACATATAACCCAAGGAGGACTTATAATGACGAGCAGTATGCGATTTTCAACGGCCCTGAGGCCCCATGTGCGCACGAAGATTGAGCAATTGGGCACCGCCGATATCGTGATTGGCGTGCCTTCCTTCGGCAGCAACGATTCCATTGCCCATGTCTTAAAAACTATCATCAAGGGCCTTGAACGCTATTATCCGGACCGCAAGGCCCTCGTGATGGTGTCCGACGGCGGCTCAACGGATGATACGAGAGATACGGCGCGTGCCATTGATCCGAAATCCTATAATATTGATAGCATTGTCACCATTTACCGCGGCATTCCGGGCAAGGGTTCGGGGCTGCGGGCGGTTTTTGAAGTGGCTGCGTTTCTAAAGGCCCGGGCCGTGGCGGTGTTTGATTCCGATTTGCTGTCCATAACCCCGGAATGGGTGCAGAGCCTTCTGGAGCCGGTGATGGATGGGTATGATTATGTGGCGCCGGAATATAAACGCTACAAGCTGGACGGCACCATCACCAATACCATCGCCTATAACCTGACCCGCGCCCTTTACGGGCAGAAAATCCGTCAGCCCATCGGCGGCGATTTCGGCATTTCGCCGGCCCTCATCAAGTACTATCTCAATCAGGACGTATGGGAAACGGATGTGGCCAAGTTCGGCATCGATATCTGGATGACGACCTCGGCCATTGTGGGCGGATTCCGGATATGTCAGGCCCGGCTCGGCGCTAAAATTCACGGGCACAAGGACCCGTCCGCCGATCTGGGGCCCATGTTCCGCCAGGTGGTGGGCACCACGTTTCAGCTCATGGAAGCGTTTCAGGATTTTTGGCTGAACGTCAAAGGGTCAAAGGATGTTCCTTCCATGGGAAAGGCGGCGGGACAGGACGCACCTGCTTTTGAGATCGATCACGCGAACCTGATCGACTATTTTAAAATGGGATGGTCCAACTTCAGCGGGGTGTGGAAAAATATTAT
>PCSG01000330.1:5827-6151 GCA_002772195.1 Desulfobacterales bacterium CG23_combo_of_CG06-09_8_20_14_all_51_8
GGAGAACAGTGACGGGTTTCATCTGCCCATCGAGACATGGGGCCGCATCGTTTACCGCTATGCCTGCTTTTTTCATCAAACCCCGAGACAGCGGTTTAAAATTATCGACACGATGATTCCCCTGTATTATGCGCGGGTCGCATCCCTGGTCAACGAGCTCAAAGACAAGGACCAGGAGGCGGCGGAAGCGCATTTTGAAGCCAATGCCCAAACGTTTGAGCGATTAAAAGGATATATGGCGGACCTCTGGACCAAAGGAGGGGGTGAATAATATGGCGGATTTTTCTCAGAACGGGATGATCACCACCCTCCAGAAACTGGGGA
>PCSG01000330.1:6159-11197 GCA_002772195.1 Desulfobacterales bacterium CG23_combo_of_CG06-09_8_20_14_all_51_8
GTCCATGAACTGGAAAAGGAACTCAAAGCCATTTCCCGAAAACGGAAAATCGTCTTGCTCCTGCCGGCCCTGATCGATGAATTCGACGGCCCGGCAATGCCCCGGATTATTCAAGAATTAAAGGATGTCGGCTATCTTCACCAGATTGTTTTATCCCTTGACCGGGCCACCAAATCCCAGTTCCGGAAGGTGAAAAAGGTGATGTCGTCGATACAAACGGAAGTGAGGGTCGTCTGGCATGATGGCCCGCGAATGAAGGCGCTCCTTAAGGAAATGAAGGAGGCTGATTTTGATCTGGACTTTCCTGGCAAGGGCCGGTCGGTCTGGATGACCCTGGGGTATATCCTGGCCGATCGCGATGTTTACGCCGTGGCCCTTCATGACACGGATATCATCAACTATGAAAGAGGGCTGCTGGCTCGGCTGGTATACCCCGTCGTTCATCCGGCCACGGATTTCGAATTCAGCAAGGGATACTATGCTCGGGCCACGGACAGGCTTTACGGCCGCGTCACCCGGCTGTTTTATACGCCGCTCATTCGGACCATGCGCCGGATTCTGGGCCGCATCGCCTTTATCGATTATCTGGACAGCTTTCGATATGCCCTGTCCGGGGAGTTCGCCTTTGTCGCCAGCCTTGCCAGAGGCATCCGGATATCGCCGACCTGGGGTCTTGAAGTCTCCATGCTGAGCGAGGTTTATCAGAAGACCTCCGTTAACCGTATCTGTCAGGTGGAGATTATCGACACCTACGAGCATAAGCACCAGCACTTGGAGAAAGACAAACCCAGCGAGGGGCTCATCCGCATGGCCACGGACATTGCCAAGGCCCTGTTCCGGGTGCTCAGTCAGGACGGCCTGGTCATGAGCGAGGCCTTTTTCAGGCCCTGCTCACCGCTTATATCCAGGAATCCCGGAACGCCATCGAAAAGTATAACGCCCTGGCCCTCTTAAACGGCCTGGTGTATGACCGGCATGCGGAGATTGAAGCCGTGGAAATATTTGTTGAATCCCTCAAATCCGCCATGGATGAATTTATCCATGACCCGGTCGGCGTTCCCATGCTGAATGCCTGGGTGCGGGTTGCCGCTGCGCTCCCTGATATTTCGGAGAGGATGAGAGAAGCGGTGGAACATGACAATCAATAGTGATGTGCTGGGTGCATGGTGATTAAGATATCGGTGACGATAAGGGCGGATGATGGTTGGTGCTGATCACGATGCTGCTTTTGTCGCGGTTCAAAGAGAGTAGAAGGCCTGCGGCGACCATGTCCAGCCCCAGAAAGACAGCGTAAGCCGTGTCATAGGAGCCGGTGAGATCGAAGCTGCGACCGGCGATGAGATAGCCGAACATCTGCAGAACCAAAAAAAAGGAGATATAGCGGAGAACGGCGGCGAAATTTTTCCGGCCGAACCGGGTCGCGACGATGATGGGAAAGGTGGACATGATGCCTCCCATGGAAAAGCCGAATATTGGAATAAAAATCATAAGGGCCACCATGGAGTGCTTGATCAGTCCCAGCCCCAGGCCCAGCGCATTGGCAAAGGTCATGACAATGGCGATCCGGTCGGTGGAAAACCGGTCGCACATCAGGCCCCAGATATATTTTCCCGCAGCCCCACAGAGGGAGGCTGCGGCCATCATCAGCATGGCTGTGGAAGCGGAAAACCCGATATCCGAAAACCGGGGTTTGAGCTGGGACATAACGCCCACGGTCCCGATCATCAGGAGTCCGAAGGCCAGGCCGAGCTTCCAGAAGGCATCTGTTCGAACGAGTTTTTTCAGGGGCCACTGATCCAGCGGTGTTGTCACCGGTGGCACATGAATCTGGATCTGACCGGCGGCATAGGCGGGCGAATTCGCCGGGAACCCACCCGGCACCAGACCCATATCTTCCGGCCAGTCCCGCACCACGAGCCATGCCATAGGACCGAAAGCCGCCATGATCAGGCCGACGAACAGGGCCGCATTTTCAATTCCCGTGTGCTCTATGAGGAAAAGGGCGGCCAGGGGCAGCACGGCGCCGGACAGGGACATGCCTGAGGTGGCCAGACCTACGGCTTTTCCCCGTTTGTCCACAAACCAGTTGTTGACCGCGCTTCCGGCCACAATCCCGCCGTATGCCCCGTTTCCGATAAATAATAGTGAATAAAACAGGTAAAATTGCCAGAGGGTCTGGACCCGGACGATAAAGATAAAGGAAATGCCCGCCACCAGGGAACCTGCAAGCATTAAGGGTCGTACCCCGGTTTTAATCAACAGGGTGCCATAGATATACTGGCTGGAAAATCCGAACACCGTGCCGATGACCAGCGCGAGATTTAAGTCTGTGCGGGTCCATCCCCGGAGCTGGCACAGCGGTTCGAGAAACGCATTAAACGCATAAAAACCGGTGCCGGTCGAAAGAAAGAACGCCCAGAAGGCCGCGGCGGCGATATACCAGCCGTAATAGATTTTTTTTTGCGCAGGTTTCATGGGCGAGGATTTATCCGATGATCCACTGGACGCCCGGGGCCTTGCGCGATACGGTGTTGGGATGCCGGATGGCCGGATACCCGAGCACCAGGCTGGCGTAAACGGTTCTGCCTTTGGGCAGGCGGATGAGCTGGCGTAATTTTTTATTGAACCGGGACACCAGGGTCACAAAGCCGATAAAACAGGTGCCCAGGCCCAGGCTGTGGGCGTAATGGATCATGGTGCCGGCTGCGATATTGCAGTTGTCCGCCCCGAAAAACGAGAGGGCCGGCCCATGCAGCAGAACCAGGGCCGGTGCATGGTGCAGAATCAGATCCCGTCCGGATTCCTTTAACTCGATATAATAGGACATGGGCTCGATGTATTTCCGGATCACGGCATCCATGGCGGGGTTTAATTTCAGTCCCTTGAAAAGCAGTTTCCCCGTCCGGGTGCCGGCGTATTCATGGAGCTTTGAGGCGGTTGAAAATACCAGCGAAGAGATTTCCGAAAGTATTTTCGGATCGGTGATGACAATATAGCCAACATGCTGGGAGTTGCTGGCGGTGGGCGCATAGCGGCTCACGTCGATGATATCGGAAATGATTTCCGGTGCGATGGGTTTATCCTGAAAATGCCGGATGCTGCGCCGGGAAAGGACGATTTCCCGGAAAACTTCCGAATTGATTAGCTCGCGCCGGACCGGCCGCACCTGGTCGCTTTCCAGGTAATCGTTTACAATGGCGTTTTCCGGGCAAATCGAAAGACAGTGACTGCACCGGTTGCAGAGTTCCGGCGCCAATGGTACCGGTAGGCCGTCGATTTCCCGCCATACACCGGATGCGCAGTCTTTCACACACTGCATGCAGAGAATGCATTTATCTTCTATGCGGGCTATTTTTTTCTTCATGTCAAATCCTTTTTCTCTAATTCCTATGACGCTCGCGTTCTGGCGTTATTGAGATTTCGATGTCAAGCCCCCCTTTGTCCGTTTTCCCCCTGGTAAACAGGATGGCGTATAAAATAATCACAAAACAGAAGGCGGCGGCTCCCGCAAAAAATTTATAGTACATGCCCAAAGGCGCGAGAAGCGCGACCGTCACCCAGTGAAACACGATCAGGCCATAAGAGTGCAGCCGCAGGGGAAAGTCATCAAACCGGCAGATGACGGCAAGCCCGCAGAGGTTCCACCCGTAAAGAGAGGCAAAGGAATGCATGCGCATCAGCCACCGGTAATTCTCAGGGGCGTAGTCCGGGGACATTTCATATAAAATGTATAAAATACCGGTAATGGCGGTATAGAGCAGAAATCCCATGCCGGAAATAAGAAACGCCTTCTGCTGGAGATTTTCTCCCAGCCGGATCAGCAGCAGGAGAATCATGAGTACCGTGACAAACAGAACCGAGGTGACAAACACCTGGGGCAGGAGTTTTTCAAAAATAATGAACAGGAAAAAGATAATGACCCCCAGATTCACAAACCAGAACCCGATGTTTTTCAGCCACACCACCGGTCTGCCGTCTTCTTTCATCAGAGCGAACAGCAGAGACAGCGTGATCAGGGACAGGGGGAATGAAAATCCCAGAAAAAACGTGTCTAGCTGGAGCTTGTCCATGCTGACGAGCTTGAGGTATTCGTTGTTTAAAATGACCAGCCCGGAAATCACAAGGCCTAAAGATAGACACAACAGGGACGCCTGATGAAACTTGGCGGACACCGGGGCTGATGCCCGGAAAAAATCCATGGGGAAAAATGAAAATCGCCGGATGCGGGCACTTTCCACCAGGACCACCAGAGCCAGAGTGATCAGAAGGACCGGAATGTACATTTTAAAAAACGCAAACAGCGCATAAACGACCGACAGAACAAGAAAAATTCGGATTTTGGGAGAAACGGTCGCCCGGCCTTCGGTGAAATACAGCAGAATGGCGCCGCCGCTGCAGAGATTGAATAGAAAAATGTGCAGGCGGTCAAAATTATACGGGATGGTTTTCGGAACAAACAGGTTGAGAAATCCGAAAAACAACGCCAGAGACATCAGAACCAGAAGTAACATGCGAAATCGGCGGCTCATGGATCAGGCTCTCTCCTGGATTAGAATTGTCGGGTTATCATTCAGGAAAACTGAAATTTTTATAGGCGACAGGAGGGGGCATGTCAATGAGATGTTTATGGCAAGTTTCTGCCCAGGAGATGCCGCAGGGCGGATTCCAGATACGGATGTCGGAACTGGTACCCGGCCTCTTGGAGCACCCCGGCTTTCACCCTGGTGCTGGAAAGAATGGTTTCCCGTCCCATTTCGCCGAAAACAGTTTCAATGGCAAAGGCAGGGACCTTGAAATAAGCAGGCCGGGAAAGGACTTTCGAAAGACAATGGGTAAATTCCGCGTTGGTGACGGGATAGGGGGCCACTAGATTTACAGGCCCGGAAATGGCGCTGTCATAGAGCACATGATAAACGGCGCCAATGGCGTCATCAATGCTGATCCAGCTCATGGTCTGGTTTCCGCTGCCGATTTTTCCGCCAATACCCAGTTGAAATGGCGGCAGCAGTTTGCCCAGGGCCCCGCCCCGGGGGGACAG
>PCSG01000048.1:0-296 GCA_002772195.1 Desulfobacterales bacterium CG23_combo_of_CG06-09_8_20_14_all_51_8
TATTATATGGCATATCCCGCCTCAATTGAGGGGGAAGATCCGGTTAAACAAAAACTGGCGGATGATATCGTTTCCATTCTGGACCGGAATGTATTTCCCGGGATCAAATCCCAGGTCCTGTTTGCAAAAGTGGTCTCATCTATTGATATTGAAAACCAGACCGGCGGAGAATACGGTAACGCCTATGGCCGGCGCCTGACAGCGGAAGAAATCATGAAAGGCCCTATCCGGGAGGACGACAGCCCTGAAAACCTTTACAATGTATCGGCCACGCAAAACAGTCCGGAAATCGCCGG
>PCSG01000048.1:318-8824 GCA_002772195.1 Desulfobacterales bacterium CG23_combo_of_CG06-09_8_20_14_all_51_8
CTATTTAATGAGCTGACTGGCCGGAAAATATAACCCGTGATCTGTCGCATCGGACAAAGGCGGTGAAGGCACCGCAGAACGTATCGATTCTCCGCTATCATTCAGCTTTGGAAAACCAGTTCCGGATATGTTTTAAAAAATAGACGCCGATCACAATGGCAATCACCGCCAGGACACCCTGGATTTTGGTGATATGAACGCTCAAAAATTCAAAAAAAAAGCTCCAGATCACAATGGCGACAAAAGTTCCGGAAAATACGGTGATAAAATTTTTTTTCAGGCTGAAGTTAAGAAAATAAGCAAGGAAGGACCCCACCACCGGACCGGTCATGGGCAGGGGGATCATGACAAACGCAAAAATGCCGATCCATCCGTATCTGGAAATAACGGCTTCGTATTTAATGGCGTTTCGTGCGGAATTCCGGATGGCTTTCTGCAAAAAACCAAACCGAAAATAGGAATTATTGAATGAAAACAGAAAAATGGAAAAAGTAAAAATCACGATCAAGACTTCCAGAAACATATTATAAAGAATGGTCAGCACAAGATTCACGTCAAAGGCGATACAAAGTCCGACCCCGGCGGCCCGGCCCCCGAGAATATGGGCCGCAAACGATCCAAGCAGGGTTTGGCCAAGCTCCGAATCCTTCAAAAATGCATACCCCACCATCCCCAGAAATCCCATAAACATGGCCAGGGAGGCGTAAAGCAGCCTTTCCGCCGCTAACAAATCCTTTTCGTTGAAATGATGCTGAGTGTCCATGAGAAGAGCGTTATATTTGATTAAACTAGTTGACAGGCCTCAGGCTATCGGCAGTATGTTTTCGATGCAGGTGGACCTTGACAAAAACTTTAATGGCTTCAAGCTGCTCATCTTTGGGCCCGATAAATTCCACGCCGGTTAAAAAACAGCCTGAGTCATTGCAATAACGGCTGGTCACCACCTTGCCCTTAACTTTTATTTTTTTACCTTCCAGATCCATGGTCACCAGAATAATAAATGCCCCCTCCAGTATTTTTTCCGTTTCCAGGAGAACGCCGGTCTGGCTCAAGTTAAGGGTGCGGCCGGATCCATGATCGACTTTTTTCCGCGATTGATTATACAGTATATAACCGACCCTGTTTTCAAACAAGATTCTGGGACATCTTCTTTTTTCTCTGTCAACTGCCATTGTCTGCCTGCCGTCCAAAATCGAATGATAAAAATTCAAAAAAGATTGCCCCAGGGAAACCATAGGGATCGGGTTGTAGCATAAAATTTAGAAATTTTATTTTTACAATAAAAAATCCAACTGAGCAATCCGCTTTCGTCTGATTTTTATGTAAGGATTATCCTACACACAACTTAATAATTTGATTACACTAGAAAAAAAATTATCAAAAATCGGCGATGAATTTTTCAAGTGGCAGTCTCTTAAAGCAGATATTGTGCAATATTAATATCCCACTTGGCAGCGTCCATCGTCCGGACAATTGATTTTTTATAATCCCTCGCGCCGTTTTTTTCCGACAGGTCAAACGCAACCGCATCCACAGGATTCCCGCCGCTGTCCGCGATGATTAAAATACGCGGTCGGTCGACAAATCCGGGATTGCTCTCATACACAAGCCCCAGTTCCCGGGAATCCAGCACCACCAGCGTTCCTGCGGGATAGATGCCGATCATGTTGAGAAAAAACTGAAGCAGCAGCGGATCCAGCTGTTTTCCGGATTGTTTGATCATCAGATTCAGCGCCCGGTCCGGCGACATGGGCGTTCTGGAATAAACCCGGGCGGACGTCATGGCGTCATACTGATCGGAAATACTGACAATTCGGCTGAATAAATCCAGGGGCAATGCTTTTTTTACCCTGGGATAGCCCGCATCATTAAAATGCCGGTGATGTTCAAACGAGACAATGGCCGAACGAATGGAAATGAAATCCAGATGCCGCATTTTCATCAAGATGCGGGTGCCTTCCATGGGATGTGTTCGAATCACCTGCCATTCCTCATCCGTTAATCGGGTGGGCTTGTTCAGGATATAACTGGGAATCTCCAGCTTCCCGATATCATGGAACAGAGCGACCATCCCCAGTTCGGTCAGCTGCCGCATATTCAGTCCCAGACGCTGGCCCAGGGCCACAGAGAGAATGCTGACATTGACGGAATGGTGATACGTGTATTCATCATAATTTTTAATGGATGTCATGCCCAGCAGCAGCTGCTCCTGGTCGATGATATGGTCCACCAGAGACACGATCATGCGTTTGGCTTTTTTAATCGAAATTTTTTCTCCCTGCTGAACTTTATGCATAAGCCCCTGGGTAAAGGAAACCGCCTTGAAATAGGACCTTTTCACCATTTTTCGTGCATCCAGCAGATCTTCTTCGGCGACTTGTTTCAGGCGGTAAACGGTGATGTTGCTCACATGGGACATCTTCTGCTGAATGGCTTCACAAGGATCGGCGGCCGGGGCTTTGATGACGGCTTCGGTCAGTTGAAGGATATCATTGGCCCCGGCACCGAATTTTATAATAATCGTGCCTAGTTCCAGGTTTCTGAAAAGCCTCGTAAGATAATCGAAATTGATCATGACCTCGGAACTGTAGCGGATCCGGAATTCATTGACAAAAAAGAAGTCTCCCCGAAGTTCAAGAACGAAATCTCCTTCATCGGCGGCAAATTCGTTGACCTGGTCAACAAACGTATTGATGGCCTTTCCCACGGCGATATTTTTGACATGATGGACTTCCGCAGACCGCAGCACCACCGCCAGCTGGTTAATAAGCGCGATTTTGAGTTTCGGAGAATCAGCCCTGCTTCTGGATTTCATTTTCTATCCTTTTAATCGCATCATCCGAAAATTCACTTAATAATTTATTTCTGGCGTTCCGGCATTTATACAAATACGGCAGGGCCTCGCGAGCGCCCATCAACCCGAGGCCATAGGCGGCGCAGGCCCTGTTTTCATCTATTTTTGCGCTGGACAAAATCCCTTTTTTCATCAAAACACCAATGAAAGCCTCCACCATCGCCTGGTCTTGCCATCTGGAAAGCACCTGAAAATACTCCTTTTTCTCATTAAAATCCTTGTTTAAAAAGGGTTTTTCCGCAATTTTTCCCATCAGAATCGCCCGGGCCTCTTCAGACCCTACCGCCCCCAAGGCGCGGATGGCTGTAAATCGCAGCTGATTTTCAACACCATCGGCCAGACATTCCGAAAGCGCCGGAAGGCAACGGGCATCACCATGCTCTCCCAGGGAACGAATCACTTCCATCCGGACCCGGGGATCCGGATGATCGGTTTTTTTCAGCAGATACTCCACGGCCCGGGGATCACCCACAGCGCGCAGCACATAAATGATATTTCTCACGACATACCATTCCGGACTGTTGAGGCCTTTGGTGACGGTTGTGAAATCCAGGGGGCACAAAAACACCAGAACGTCGATGATTGCTTTCCGGGCGTGAATGGTATTGAGTGTTGACAAAAGATTCATAAACGGCGGGATGGTGGTTTTATCAAAATACGCGATCAAATTTTTAATGGGGGCCGGATCTACTTTATCTCCGGAATCCAGATACTCGCCCAGGAGATAAATAATATGTTCGCTGGCGACGAAAGAAAAAACCCTGCCGATGGCTTCTTTGACAAAGTCAGGCGCTTCTTCCCGAGAAGCGATTCGCTTCAGCCGTTCGAGGACCCGAGCGACCCCATCGATATTTCCGATGGTGACGGCATATTCAATGGCATGATTGAAAAAATCCGCGATTTCGGAAAATTCAGTCCTGGTTTTCGCCTTGAATAGCATCTCGAAAATGATCTGGAAAAATTTGTCGATCTTATCATCACCGGCATCTGCTTCAAGTTCACGGTTCAGTACTTTCATGTCATCCTCTTCGATGGACACGATAGCAACATCCCGGGCCCGGTTTTCCATCGCCAACGTCTGATCATAGATGGCCTTGAATTTGGGCGGATCATTTTCTTTCTGTTTTACCAAAGATACAGCTGATCCTTCATAATCCTCGTCGGTAAGAAACTCGTCTTCCACGACATAGCGGATGTATTGAAAATCTTTTTCCCAAAACAGCGTGACCGTATCATCGTCTAAAAATTCATTTTCGAAATCCTGGGAAATAACCTTTAAAAACGCCGTCATTTCCTCAAAAGGCATTTTCTTTTGAAAAGACAGCTCGCGCAATCCGTCCTTAAACAGAAAAAAGGCCAGGTTATCATCTTTTTGCAGGTCACTATGGTAAATCACCTCATTTTCATAAAAAATGTCATACAAACGAATCCTTAAAATCAATTTGTCTTTTAAAGCGAAAAAAGCCCTGAACTTTTCAAAGGCAGCCTCCAGGGTGTCGGTATATATCGGATTATTGGAAGGATACATCCGCAGATTTTTTCGCGCCTTCAAAAGCATTTGAATAATGTTTTTCGCCGCTTTGATATCTTCGTCGTTTCCCATTACATTATGCCTTTATTGCATTCCGGTTGTCGGCCGGTCCGAAATCACCGCCCGGTTCAAAACGGGCCGGACTATCCTAATCATGAGATGATTTGAATTGCACTGACGTAACATAACATATTTATCTGGAATTGTAAAAAAATTCCGTTTACCGAAAAAATATTTCAAAACCGGAAAAATTTTTTACCCCGAATCCTCTAAACCGGATAATCGGGTTATAAAATAAGGAAGGCATTTTGCGCTTGATTTTGGAAATTCATCTGGTAAAATTTAAAAAATCGCTTGAAAAACTGCCGCCGCCGGTTCACCCCCTCAGAAACAAAAGAACTCACCCTCTCGCCTGCATTGCGGCAAAACCGGCCGCGCTTCAGAAATTCCCGTGATAATTCAGGCAAATGATTCCATGAGTTCAGTTGATGGAATAACCCTTTTAGTGAGAAAGGGAAACAAAGGTATGGCAAGCAGAGATCGCCGATCCGGCGATGAAAGAAGACGGGTCATCGAACGCCGGCTGGTCAATGATTTCACACGGCAGGGAGCCCAGCGCAGAAAAATTTTAGACAGGCGGTGCGGCATTGACCGCCGGCAGATCGTCGAAGGCACGGCCTGACTCCCGGGCTCTCCGATAACCACCGGCACGATCTGTCGACGCCTTCACCCGCCAAAAGGGGATGTGGGGTGCAGACGGCGGCTACTCTTTCCTCATCCTCTGCGCCTATGTCTCTGCGCGAGAGGATCTTTCCCCCTGATCCCGGCATCCTGATGGGATGCCGCACAGATCCTTGGCATAGCGCTGTTTTTTCTCCATGTTCACCAGCCGGGAGATCATGATCCGCTGAGCCTGAGGAGAACCGGCCCCGTGCATGGATTCCGTCAGATAGCCCACGGCCGCAGATCCCAGGGTGAGGTTTTCAATCAACCGGAGAATGCGCATGCGGTTTTCGGCGGAAATTTCCGAACCGGTTTTGAAATATTTTTCAAGCCACCGGCCGGTTTCCGGCGAGGTCAAATCCGCCTCCGACGGCAGGGTCACCATAAGCCCGCCGGCGATGTCCTGAGCGAGACGGGCGATTTCATAAGGAAACCGGGTGACATTCTGCTTGGACACGTTGGCCAGCAGCATATTGACGCAAAAGGTGCCGGAAGCTTCGGCCCGGCCTTCAGCAGCGCAGGCAATGGACCCGCAGTAAAGCGTCTCGTTCAAATGGTTCATTTCGATGATTTTGTCTTTGATATGAGACGCCTTGTGGGCGCCGTTGTATTCTGCGGCGGTCTGGGCCGCGCCGATAAGCACATCCCCCACCCCGGTCTTGCACGCATAACTCTGGCGGTGATAGGCCGCGAACCTTTCCACCAGCTCCCCAGCGAATTCATACTCCCTACACATGAACACCCGATCCCAGGGCACAAACACATCGTCAAAAATCACCAGGGCCTCGTGGCCCCCGTATTTGATATTGCCCAGATCGATCGGGTTGTTTTCAAGTTTGCGCGTGTCGGAAGCCTGACGGCCCATAATGTAGATAATGCCCCTGGCGTCGCTGGGCAGGGCAAAGGATATGGCAAAATCCCGGTCCTTCTCCCGCATGGTGATGGTGGGCATAACAATAATTTCGTGGGAATTCACAGCGCCGGTCTGGTGGGCCTTGGCGCCCCGGACGACAATACCGTCTGCCGTTTCATCCACGATGCGCAAATACATATCCAGATCATCCTGAAGATGGGGGGGGCCGGGACCGGTCCCCCTTGGGATCGGTCATGGCCCCGTCACAGGTCAGATCTTTTTCCTGAACATAGGCCAGATATTTCAGGAACCGGGGATAATAGCCGGTGCCAAATTTCCGGTCCATATCATAGGTGACAATGGAAAGGGCGTTTAAGGCGTCCATGCCCACGCACCGCTGAAAGCAGCATCCGGTGTGGGCGCCGAGGAGCCGCCCCATTTTTGTCTTGTTGATGAGGTCTTCGACACTCTGATGGATATGGGTGAAACGGTTGATCTTTTCACCGGTAAGGTGGGAAACCGCCGTCATAATAGATTCAAATTCCGATTGATGCGCCAGCTCGTAGGTTTTGGCCACCGCGTTCATGGACGGCCGGATCATGGGATGGTCCACCACGTTTTCAACGCGTTTACCGGCCAGATAAACCGTGAGATTTAATTTTCGAAGACTGGCTTCATACTGCTCGGATGTCATCATCATAACGAATTCCCTCCTCTTATTTTCCTGTAAACACCGGCTCCCTTTTTTCAAAAAACGCCGTGAATCCTTCAATGGCGTCCTGTGATGCGGCCACGACTTTGGCTCCCTCGGCTTCCATGGCAAGACCCTGGTCCAGACCCTCGTAAATTCCCGCCGTGATGGCTTTTAAAACGCTCGTCACGGCAATGGGAGGCCGTTTGGCAAGGGCCCCGGCAAATTCCCGGGCCTCTGCCAACAGTGTTTCCGGCGCGCAAATCTGATGCACCAACCCGATGGCAAGGGCCTCCCGGGCATCAAGACGTTTGCTGAAAAGAATCATGTCCAGGGCTCTTGCTTTGCCGATAATCCGGTAGAGCCGCTGGGTGCCGCCCCATCCGGGAATGATGCCGAGGTTCAGCTCAGTGAGCCCGATGCGAGCCTTGGGACTGTCCGCCATGATTCTGAAATGGCAGGAGAGGGCCAGCTCCAAACCCCCGCCCAGGGCATGGCCATTGATGGCCGCGACAATGGGCTTTTCAAACCGGTCCACCCGCCGCCACAAGTCCCGGCCTTTGGCCCCGAGTCCCGGATTCTTGGTGGCATCCGCCACATCCATGCCTGCGGAAAAACATTTTTCCCCGGCCCCGGTCAGAAGAATCACCCGGATTTCCGGATCTTTTTCAGTTTCCCCCAGAATACTTTCAAGCTCCTCCATGGCCGCCAGACTCCAGCTGTTGGCCGGGGGACGGTTAATGGTCACCAGACCGATATGGTCTTTTTTTTCATAAATCAAATTTTCATATGGCATGGTCCGCTCCTTCCCTAAATTCCGCCGAACCCCGCGTCATCGATTTCAATGGCCGCCGGGCAGAAATCTTCAATGGCCGAAAGTTTGCCCAAAGTCACCGGAATCAGGGTTCGTATAAGGTTAAATCCGATTTAAAAATTGGCATAAAATTCTTTCAATCACTTTTAAAAGCGTATAGTGAATTACACGCTATGTTATTTTAGTGCTAATAATCGGCTTGATATTTGTCAATAGATCGATAAAAACATGACTCAAAAAAAATTCAAACGACTTTTCTTCGGCCAAAGCTTCCGGCTTCTGAGCCTCGTCAAGTCCTTTTCCGCCTATCAGCGACATGCCAGAAGACACTGCCGCGTCATTTCCAATGTGGCGTATCGCCCCGGAGGCAGTCCGGCCCATCTCTTAGATATCTATCAGCCCCGAGACATCTCCATGCCAAGGCCGGTTATTTTATACATCCACGGCGGCGGGTTTACCATGTGCTCCAAAGACACCCATCAGGGCATCGGACTGGCTTATGCCCACAACGGCCATCTGGTGTTCTCGATCAATTACCGCCTGTCCCCGAAATACCGCTATCCCGCGGCCCTGGAAGACGCGGCCCATGCCCTTTTATGGGTAAAAAATCATGCAGCGGTATATGGCGGCGATCCCGAAAAAATCATCGTGGCCGGAGAATCCGCCGGCGGCAATCTGACCCTGGCCCTGGCCGCGGCCGCCTGTTTTCCGATCGATGACCCCGTGACGGACCTGCTTCGGGCGGCGGGAGTGGTCCCATACGCCGTTATGGTGTTATGCGGCATGCTGCAGGTCAGCTATCCCGGACATTTAAAAACAGCTTCTCCGCCCATCAACAGGGCATCCCGGAAAATTTCCCTGTCCATTGCCGAAGATGTTTCCCGGGCCTATCTGGGGCCGGGCTACAAAACCATTGATCCGGGCCGGATGCTGGCTGATCCGCTTTTGATTCTGGAATCCGAAACCCTGCCGGACCGCCCTTTCCCAGTGACCTATGCCATGGCCGGCGCCCATGATATCCTGGCCAGCCATACCCGGCG
>PCSG01000048.1:8832-9531 GCA_002772195.1 Desulfobacterales bacterium CG23_combo_of_CG06-09_8_20_14_all_51_8
GCATTAAACCGCCGCAACATCCGAAACGTCACCCAATATTTTCCCCGCCAGGGCCACGCCTTCCACCTGCTGGGCTTAAGCCCCCAGGCCCGAATTTTCTGGAAGGACAATCTTGCCTTTCTGGAAAGAGAAACCGGCGGCCGTTCATCTGTTCGCGGATTAAAATCTTGACTTCAGAAGGAATAATTTTTACAAAAAAATTTAGAAGCGCTGAATTTTATGGAAATCAGTCCCCCCAGATATACCTGACATAAAGGAAACGCCCTATGTGCCGTTTATTGGCCCTCACCAGCGAAACGCCCCTGTCGCCCATCGTTGCCCTGAAGGCCCTGGATGTCATGAGAGAAGGCCATGACGGTTCCGGTGTGGGACTTTTTCTGAGGGACCTGGGCGGGCCGTTTGACGACATGAAGGACGCGCCGATTCTCTCCGGCATTTTCACCGAACAGGGGTTAAAACGCCTGGATGTGTTTATGATGGACATCGGCTTCATGACCAAGTACAAACTGTCCATCAAGGCCCCGAAAACAAATTCCAGCGGCATCCCCAGAAGAGATGTTTATCTGATCCGGGCCTATGAATATCCCGAGGACTGGGAAAATCTGTCCTGGCATGAAAAAGGCATCCGTCTGATGACCATCCGCCTGAAACTGCGGCAAATGGGCGAAGAAAAAAACGACATGATTGTTTTTTCATTCT
>PCSG01000092.1:0-8479 GCA_002772195.1 Desulfobacterales bacterium CG23_combo_of_CG06-09_8_20_14_all_51_8
AAAGCTCGAGCCCGCACCGTCTCTGAAACATCGGATGGCTGCATGATTATGTATTTGCAACAGTTAAAAACTTGAACATCGAGTTATAAGCACAATGACCATAAATTTAAAAGACGGACTGAACGATTAAAAGAGGTATTGATAGACCACTTATATCAGGATGGATTTTCAAAAGTTTCAGTAAATGATATAAACACGTTTGATTATTGGCATGAAAAAGTGACTCAAGAAATATTATCTTCTGATCATGCTTCAGTTTACATGGGAGGCCCTTCAGGTTTTTGTCCTGTATATGTCGTTTTTACCTATAATGATGATGGAGAGAAAAATAATAAAGAAGCGTATACCGTATGTTATTATTCAGGCCAAGAGCAAGAAGTTCACAAGAAAAGCAAAAATTGTGGAGATTATTCTCTAGAACTTTACTTATGGGTTTCAGAAAAGAAGAAAGAAATCTGTCAATCTGTTTATTGATGAAAGTATAAAAAGGGTTTTTCAATCGGGTTCGTTGTAGATCCAATTTCAAGGGAAAAAACTCCGCAAGTGTTCACCACCAAGCTCTGACCTGCCAATGAAGAATTCAATAGCTATGGCTCGCCTCGAAAATTTCCCTGCCTGTGCGGAATACAATAGCAAACCGACATTTTTTTCCAAATTAGGCAACCCCCACATATTGTGGTTGCCATTTATTCAAGAAAACTTATTTTCTGCGGCTTCCAAAATGGAATGGAAAAAACCGCCATGCCTTAAAATTGTAATAGTCCATATTTGACATGCCTAATCAGGAATAATCCCGTTTTGTCGGGCCTGCCGGATCATATCCGGCTCGGTCCAGGTTTTTTTCGCCCCGAATTCATCCGCCAGAATATTTGCGCCGATATATCCGCCGCCGCCCAGAATCATTCCGCCGGGGTATGTGCTGGCGCCGCAGACATAGAAACCATCGATGGGCGTAAAAACCTGGGAGCAGGATTCATTTGGCCTGAAATATCCCATTTGCAGCGGGATATAATCGCCTTGCTTGAAAGACCCGCGGACCATGTTTGTCATTTTATTTTCAATATACGTGGGGGGATACACCAATTTAAACAAAGGATTGATATTGGGTGCATATGTCTTCCAAGTGTTGATGCAAAGATCCGCATAGTCTTGTTTGATGGTTTCCCAATCGCAGTCAAATGGCGCCAGGGACTCCCAGCGGCCGGTATGAAATCCCTTGTAGGCCTGTATCGGATCAAACAATGAGGCGCAGGTAACATGGCCCATCGGAGTTTTCGGCAGTTTTCCCGCCTCCAAATCTTCTATATGGTCAAGGAGTTGATCGGTATTCTCAATCCCCAAAAAAGTCACCAGCGCTTTGTTGACGTCCGGAACCGAGCCGGCATGTTTATAAACAGGCGCTTCCCGTAAGGCCAGATGAACGCCGTAAAAGGTCGTTTTTTCCCACCCCCACCGCTTCGCGCTGTCAGCGAGATGTTTTGGAATTTCCGGTTCATCGAAAAATTTCAAAAAGTTTTGTTTCGGGTCAAGGGTTGAAACCACCGCTTTTGCTTTTATTTCAGTGCCGTCGCTTAAGACAACGCCGTCCGCCGTGCCGCCGGATGTCGTGACTTTGACGACTTCCGCCATATCGCAGATCACGCCGCCGGCCTGGACCACCCGCTTGTGCAATGCGGAGGATAACCGGTGGGACCCCCCCGCGCACAGGGCTGCATTGGTCATCCGGTAAACATAGAGGGGAAACAAATAGCCGATGGCTTCAAATGGGGAAAGCCCCCACATGGTAAAGAGATTGAGAATTCCCGCTTTGACCGGCTCCTCAATTGCATAGGACTCGAGGATTTCAAGGGGGGTGAGATCCGCAATCTGATTGAATCTTTTTCCAATGGGATCGGCGGCGTTATTGAGCTGCTGGACCATGTCAAGAGCCGGAACAGCAGGCACGTAAGTGAGCGGTATTAAAATTTTTTCTGAAAATTCCTTAAAATCAGCATACATTTTCAGATAGCTGTCTCCCGCCGAGGAAGAAAAGTTCGCGGATATATATTGCGCGGTTTTGGCTGGATCCCTGTAGAGAATCAGGGGGGTCTGTCCGTCGCAGACATAGGCTGCCTGTACCTCCGGATAAATGTATTTGACGCTCATTTCATGGAGCGCAAAGTCTTTGTATACCGGCATGATCTCCGCCATGAGATGATAGATGGCGTGGGTGTTGAATTTAAAGCCGGCATACTCCAAAGTATCTAGTCCGCCGCCGGTTTCATGTCGGCGCTCCAGCAAAATAACCTTTAAACCAGCCCTTGCCAGATACGCGGTGCAGATCAATCCGTTATGACCGGCGCCGATGACGGCGACATCAAAAACCTGATTTTTCATGATGCGTCCTCCTTTACCCCCAGATTGACGGGAATATTCAAGGCATTATCCAGGTACCAGGCGAAAGCCTTGCTGGTCCACCAGTTCTGCTCTCTGACATGAAAGTCTTCCGCCACTTCACAGGCGGTCATATATCCTGAAGACAGCAGGGTGTTTCCAAATACGTGAATGGAATTGGACAAATGAAGATCCCGGATCAATGTGCGTGACCCGCCGCCGACCAGCACGCCCGGCACCGGCCGGTTTTCATAAAATTGCTCGGGGATCATGCTGCCGCCGTTCCAGGAGCCCATGATGGCCGACGGGTTGTTCCGGTACTGGTCCAAGGCGGAATAGATAGCCCTGTCCTTGACCAGATTTTTAAACCCGGGCGCATAAATTTCCCATGCCTTGTCGATTTCATCGGCCAGTTCATATTTCAGCGTGTCCCAGGAATTAAATCCATCCAGGGTCCGTCCTTTCCAGAACTTGGGGTCCGGCGGCACATCCAGCCAGGTGTTGACCACATGGCAGCCCGGCGGCGCCTGGGTCGGGTCCGCCAGCGTCGGCACAAACCAGTTGACGATGATTTCATCATGAATGCGCCGTGACTCGATGCTGTTCATAATGCCCCGCATGGAAGCGCTGTCCTTGCCGCCGAAATACCCCATGAAGGTCCGTTGAATGCCGTCGTCAAATTCAGCGGATTTAAACTGGGGCGGCCCGTCCAGGGCGTAATTGACGACAAACACATGCTGGGTGTCATACCGGAATTTTTTGATCCTGGCGGCAAGCTCTGACGGGATTTTGTCTTCCCCGACAAGATCAATAAAAGTCGGGATGACGGTCAAGTTGCTGATGGTTTTTTTGGCCGTGATGACGGCATTGGGATAAATGGCTTCATCCGCCAGCATCACGCCGCTGGCTCTTCCGTTTTCAATCAGAATTTTTTTAACCGGGCAGCAGGGCAGAATTTTAACCCCGTAGTGGAGCGCCGCTTTTACCAGCGCGTGGGTTAATCCATGAGACCCGCCTTTGCTCTGGTGCACCGGAAATAAGGTTCCGGTCAGGCTGCTGATGGCGGTGGCGCCGAGAGCGCCGATCCGCGGCTGGTTGGGGGGGAAGCCGGCAAGCCATGAGAGCGCCTGAAATGTCGTCTTGATTTTTTCGGATTCATAGAGCAGATCCAGGGTCTGAAAACCGTCCATTCGGATCAGTTCATCAAACGACTTGCCGATTCCAATGCTCTGTAAAAATTCTTCGAAGATATTGCCCATGGCTTTTTCTTTTTTCAGGTCCGGCGCGGTGTATATCCATGTATGCATGACGTCTGTCAAATCGTCCATGCGGGGAAAAATAAAATCAAGCGCCTTTTCAAGCAGCCCGGCATCCTTCTCGGAAATTTTCTTCCAGTGATCGACCGTATCATAGGGGTTGAGTCCGATCAGCGTATTGGTGCCGTCCGCAAACGTTTTACCAAAGGCGAATTCCGTTGCGCGCCATTCCAGGCCGAATTTTTCGAGTTCCAGATCCACCATGGCCGGACTCATGGCGGAAATCAGCCAGGTCGCGTGAAGGTTGTGTAAAAATCCGGGAATTCCCGGCTCGGATGTATCGCAATGCGTGCCGCACTGCCCCCTGGCTTCGAGCACCAGGGTTTTTAATCCGGATTTTCCAAGATACGCCGCGCAGACCAGGCCGTTGATTCCTCCGCCGATAATGATCACATCATAATCAGCCATGCGAACACCTCCTTGCCAAAAAATAATTTCGCGATTTTGAAGTCAGGCGCCGGCCCGGGAATGCCTGTCGCCGGGTCTGCGACCGTACATCACCTGTTCATAAGCCTCATTGACCTTTTTTTCCAGATCAACGCCGCCTGGCTCAATGAATTTTTTTCTGTTCCAGAGATAGATGAAATAGCGCGGAATATTTTTGATCATCAGTTTGAGCAACGAAAAATTAATAAATGTTTTAATCAGGCCCGGGACGTCTTCCGGGGAAAATGTGATTCTGAACTCCCAGTTCACGGGGTCCCGCATGCTGCCGATGATAAACACGTTGTCGCTTTCCGGATCCTTGACGGTCTTGTAATATCTGAAGTCCATCAGGACCTCGGTCCTTCCCAACCCCCTTGACCACAATTTCATGGCGCCCTCTCATGAATGGCTGTGACGGTTTTGTCAAAAAAGGGACAGGTCTGGTTGACCTCCCCTTATTTTTCATGGGTCGCGGTTTCAGAAAAAGCCGCCGCATACGTTCTGACCGTTTCCAGAATGAGCCGTTTTCGAATGAGCCCGATAATGGTATTTAATACCGGCGTGCCTTCTTCCACCATATGGACCATCTCATCAATGGTGATTTTGCCGAGAGTCCGTTTCAGCATGATTTTCGTCTCTTCTTCCACCAGCCTGCCCATCAGCTCCCGATAAGGCCCGAAGTCCTCCGGGGCGAATCCCAGCTCTTTTGAAAAACCCAGTTCTCGCAGTTTCTTCCAGCATTCCATGATGCGGATATCATCTTCATCATAGTATTTCTGATTGGCTTTTTTTTGCGGGTGGAGAATCCCCATCGCTTCGAGTTCTTTGATTTCTTTGCTGTCCGCGCCGGTGCGGTGGATGAGCTGTTTGGCGGTTATCTTCCGGATGGTCAGGCTCTCCGCAAGATTCTTGAACAACTTCCCGTCCAGTTTTGCGATGGTCTGTATTTCATCGACACTTAACCCGTCTTTTCCCTGAAGGACGATTTTTTTAATCACGGACAAGGGGAGGTATCGCTTGGATTGCAGTTCTTTTATCAGCCGGATCGCATTGACATGCTCGGTGGAATAATACGCCATATTGGTCTGGGTTTTAATCGGTTTAGGGATGAGGCCTTCCTTTATATAATACTGGATGGTGCCTTTGGGCACGCCGGTGGCCCCGGCCAATTCCTTCATCCGCATTCGGTCCGCCGGGAAAAGTTTATCTTTCAATTAAATAAATCCGATTTAATATTTTGATATTGAAGAATAATACATACAAAGTGAAAAGCTTTACTTATCACTTATTGTACACCGTTACGGAAAGGTGTCAAGAATTATTCAAACAGAAAATGGCAACGGCCTTCCGAGGACCCGGAAGGCCGTTGCCAAGGGATTAAAAATTTTACCGAAAAAGCGTCATCGTCCTAAGAATTCAGGATTTTTTTGGCGCTTTCGTCATTGGCGTCCGCCATGTGAATAATGCCGGTCTCCCGGGCGGTTTCGCGGTTTCCGGCGAACAGATCATTGCGGGAAATCTGGCCGATGTTGAATTTTCTGGCTCCGGCCATAAGCTGCTGGAGGCCGCAGGTCAGCTTGTCCGCCAGGGTGCAGAAGGCGATGGCGCCGTAAGGGATGTTTTTCATTTCTTTTTTGCCGACTTTTTTCTGCACATCAAAATAAGACGCAAAAATTTCTTCCGCGCTGTTGCCCACATCAGAGACGGTTTTGGGCAGCTTGTCCCAGTTGCCGCAGAGCTTTTCGCGTCTTTCCGGATGCAGAGCGCCTTCGATGTTGGAGCCCAGGAAGCCCGGAATCATGATGGCCCGGCCCATGCACACCAGTTTGGTATAGGGTGCGCCCAGAGCGATGGCTTTAAAAATATTGTCTTCCAGCGCGATGCCGCCGGCAAACGACAAATCAACGACTCTTTGGCCCTTAGCCGCCAGGATGCTGGCGTATTCATGGGCTTTGGAGTGCAGGATGATGGAAGGAACGCCCCAGCTCTGCATCATGTTCCAGGGGCTCATGCCTGTTCCGCCGCCGGCGCCGTCAATGGTAAGCAGATCCATTTTCGCGTCTGATGCGAATTTAATGGCCATGGCCAGTTCTTCCATGCCGTAGGACCCGGTTTTCAGGGTAATGCGCTTGAAACCGATTTTGCGCAGGTAGTCCACGCTGTTCATGAAATCTTCCTGCACCTGGGCGACGGTTGACAGATTGGTGTTGCCCATGCGGCTGTGACGGGCAAAAGAGCGGATGGCGCCTTGTTTGAAGGCTTCCTGCACTTCCGGAAGTTCGGGATTCGGGTCCACCACATAGCCCCGGTTTTTCAAAAACAAGGCGTAATCCAGGCTGGTCACCTGAATTTCGCCGCCGATATTTTTGGCGCCCTGGCCCCATTTGAGTTCAATGATGCATTTTTCGCCGTATTTGTCCACCACGAATTCGGCAACGCCGTTTCGGGTGTCTTCTACGTTGAGCTGAACGATAATGGCGCCGTATCCGTCGAAATAGCGAAGATAGCCGTTGATGCGGCGTTCGAGCTCCGGTGAACTTTTGATTTTGCCTTTTTTAGTTTTGCCCGCGCCGATTTTGGATTCCCGGTCCACGCCCACCACGTTTTCGCCGATGACAACGGGAATGCCGCACAGGGCGCCGCCGATGGCAAAAGAATCCCAGTATTTGGCCGCGATAAAGGTGGAGCCGAGCGCCCCGGTCATGATGGGAATGCGGGATTTGGTTTTGACTTCCACGCCGAATTCGGTCTCCAGGTTGACATTGGGAAAAATGCAGTCATCCGTTTCAGTGGTCAATCCATTGCGTAATCCGTGAACACCGTATGCATAGCCCTGGATTCTCAATGAATTATAGGAAACCCCCACATGGGTGGTGTTGTTTCCGCCGGCGGTTATGGTGCCGAAATCTCTAGGATATAACAGTTTGCGGCCCACCATGCTGGCCGTCCATGTTTCGCATTTGCCCATGCAATCGGACCGGCACAAGGTGCAAAGGCCGGATTCGGCGGGATTGCCGCGGTTTGTGGTTCCCAGTACATCATTGCTTTTTTGAAATCTCATGTGTTGTTCTCCTGTTTGTTATTGGGTGAGAATATTTTGAACACATCGTTGTATCCAAAAAAATTCCGGGTATCCTGAAAATAAAAAAGGCGCCGGTTTCCGTGCGGTAACGGAAATTGACGCCTTTGTCTTTTTACCTGTAATCGTGGATTAAGCCATATGTCATACGTCATTGTATAAATATGGCTTAATTTTATGAGTTGATATTTAATATAAATAATTTTTTTGTCAATGTAATTTTTTAAAAAATTTTAAGTACGATGTTTTTGGTCGTGAGATTCAAAAATAATCAAACTGGAAAAGAGAATTTCTGATAAACTCTTGCCAGGTGGTGAAATGGAAGGATAATTATTCAGAGGGGCGCTGCCGGAAACCTGATTAAACGGGATGTGTCGGTATTCTGGAATTCTTCAAAAGCCGGAGTGTAATTTTGGCAAGGACGGTGCGGTACTATTGGATGGCGGTTTTTCTATCAGTTGTATTTCTGACGGCAAAGGGGTGGGCCGGACCGGAAACGGATTCGCCGGACGGATCGGTTCCGGCGCCGCCCCCGCTTTCTGAAACGCAAAAACCCGGCTGGCGGGCGCGGATGTCCGACCCGGCCCAATGGGAAATCTGGCATGACCGTGCATCGACCGGCATTGTGGCCGCCACGGAGCGGATCGACCGGTTTTTCGGGGATGAACGCCTGGAGGATGACAATGAGAGCACCCGTCTGAAGTTCGGCATCGGCCCCCGGTATCACAAAGAGGACGGGGCAAGTCTGGTGACGGATATCAAGGCCCGGCTGGCCCTTCCCCGTCTGAAAAACCGGTTCCAGCTGATCATCGATGATTCTTTTGAATCTGATGAACCGGAAGATGCCAGCGTTTTTTCCGAGGCGCTCAAAGATTCCGAACCGGACACGGCCCTGCGCTATGTCATCAGTCGGAACGAGAGCCGCCGCCTGAGCGCCGACGCGGGGGTCCGGTTCAGCTCGCCGTCTCAGGTATTCGGACGGCTGCGGGGCAGGATCATTGTGCCCTATCCGTTATGGGAACTCCGGCTCACCCAGACGGCCGCCTGGTTTACGGATGACGGCCTGGTGACGACCTCCCAGATGGGTTGGACCCGCCATCTGGGCGACAGCTGGCTGCTGCGCGCCGGAAGCCGGCTGACCTGGGAGGAAAATCGTGATGGCGTCACCCCGGGCCAGTCCTTTACGCTGTTTAAAGAGTTGTCCGAGCGTCAGGCCTATGCCGTTTCCCTCAGCGCTTCCTGGCCGGAAATGCCCCGCACGCATGAAGCTGAATACGCCCGGTAA